>JAVWJF010000004.1:0-29640 GCA_036639195.1 Longicatena sp. | reverse complement strand
TATCATGACAAAATGAGGGTTAAATTTGCGAGCCGTTTGTACAAATTCAACTTGTAGTTTTTCAGGTAAAAGATAAGGTTTTTCTAAATAGATACCATCAATATGAAATGTTGTTTGTAACCAAGTAATGTTTCGATTCAATTGATTCCAACATGTACGAATAGCTTTCTTTCCAGGATATAAATCAGGACGAATGCGATCTTGCATCATAACGAAGTCATCTTCATAGAAACGAAGTATGGTGGTATCTACATCAGCTATAACATTCGCATTGATTTGATCCACAATGGATGGAGCACAAACAACATTATGCTTTGTTTGGAGTTCTTCCAAAGAAGATGCTTTATCTCCTTTATTCAAATTACGAAAGTGTGCAATGTGTTGGATTACATCATCGCTTTTATATAAGTCTTTTAATGTATACGAGAAAGGTAATGTGTTTTGAGGAAGTGAGTGACAAATTGGCGCATGATAATCTTTTTCATAAGATTCTTCAATCCAATAGAACCAATCTGGATGTTTTGCAATATAGGCATTATTTCTTGCCATCTTTGCAGGGCAATACTCAACAATCACTTTCATTCCTAGCACATGACTTGCCTCAACAAATGCCGCAAACTGAGCTTCTACACTCATGGATTTTAAAATAGGATCTCCTAGTTGTTCATCGATTTTTTGAAAATCTACAACAGCTTCTTTACATGCATAATCATGAGCTTTTTGTGTTTTTCCAAGGGCAAAAGGTTGATGTAGTAAAATCGCATCAATTCCCATTCTCTTTAACAGTGGTAAAAGCGCAATGCTTTTTAAAAAGGTGCCATTGTCTGATAAATGATATAAATTATCATTTGAAATATAATCATCACGATCGTGATCCCATGAAGTTGCACAACGTATCATAAGAGAATATACACTAGCTTTTGATAGCCAAGAACTATCCTCTGTTGATACCGTTGAACAAAGTTCTTCCTTACCTTTAAACATTTGATCCAACGTGTACGCGTAAAAGGAATAAGGGTTCACAATCAATTGTTTATTTCTTAATTTACGAACATAACGAAATCCAAAATGATTCCAAGATTCAGGAATTACATAATTATATGTGTCTTGTTTATGCAATGCTTCTTCATGATGCAATGTGTCTATCATAAGCTGTAGGTTTTTCATAGAGAAAGCCTCCTTATTGTTGTGTGTAGTTTGTTTTTGTACAATTCTATTTCTATTTTATCATTTCGACAATGTTTTTTGAAGAAGGTTTCTATAATCTTATTGATTGGGAGTGATAAAATGAAAAAAGTGATACTTATATGCATATTTGCTTTGTGTTTCAGTGGTTGTTCTTTACAGGGAGAGCCTTCTAGTGTACTTGATAGCCAAAATCACTTTCAAATAGAAGAAGACGCAAGCCTTCATATTCGGATGGATGATAGTGCCTATGCTACTGCGATACGCAATCTATGGGATACAACATTTCCAAAACATAAAGGTGCACTTAGTATTCACTGTGATACTTCCAAAGATTTTTCTACCTATGATATTGATTACCTTCAGGACACGCAAATTGCTAAGCGAAAGGAGAAGCTTTACAATATTGAACACGTTCAAGAACATATAGAATTGCCAGTAGAAGATTACTTACAGAAAGATGAAGACTATTTTCTACCGGTAGATGGAAGAGGACTTGTTTTCCTATACAACGAAGAAGCGCTCATTGCGCGAGGGGGAAATATACAAAATATGGAAAGCTTCGAATCGATGAAATCCCTTGGAAATCATGTTTACTATCATAATCGTAATGCTGAGTATGTGTACCCTTTTTTGCATACAGAAGAGGACCAAGAAGAAGATACATGGTATGAGAACTTAGAAGCTTATCGCAATCTTAATAAAGATAATGAATTCCTAGATGATCAATATGAAATGTCATCATTTTATATGGATGGTTATATTTGCGGTCTTGTACAAAATGATGGAACATATCAACTCACAGATCTATATCGAAAAGGAAAGCTTCACTTTAAAAGCATGCCAACGTATCACTCACAGTCCTTTTCTCCTATTGTCGATACCTATGGCTTTGTAGTATATAAAACTACGAAGTATCCAGGTGCCGCAAGTGCATTCCTACAACTTGTGCGAAGTGAAAGTGGAATGAAACTTCTTCTAAAACATACATCGAAAACACCCCTCATCGCAAAGAAAGCACTTGAAGATTTCTTTGTGTATGATCGAAGCAGAAAAGAATTGATGGAAGCACTTAACGAGAGTCAATTGCGTAATTCCAAGATACTTGCCAAGATGAAAAAGGAAAACTTCTATAGTACCATTCAAAATGCAATGTATACAAAAGAAAGCAATGAATCGTTTATAAAAAAAATGAAGGATGATATAGAATCATTTTTGTAAGGAGTTGTTTTAGACATTATCAAAAAAGGAATCCTATGAGATTCCTTTTCTATCGGATATTATTGTTCAAATAAGATATCTTTCATAGTATACATACCTGGAACTTGTTTGCATGCAAATTGTGCGGCACGAATTGCCCCATTTACAAAGATTTGTTTACTATTAGCAGTATGTTTAATTTCTAAGATTTCATCTTCACCGAAGAAATATACGCTGTGTTCTCCAGCAACACTTCCACCACGAACAGCATGTACACCGATTTCTTTTTGACGTTTTCCTACAAACCCATTTCTTCCATGAACTTCTTTATAAGCATGGGTAGGATTCATCGTTTGAATCAGCATTTTTGCAGTTCCACTTGGAGAGTCCTGTTTTTGATTGTGATGTTTTTCCACAACTTCTATATCAAAGTTTTCTTCCAACATTGGAGTTACAAGTTTTAGCATTTCTTGGAATACTGCGACTCCAAGAGAGAAGTTTGCTTGAAAAACGATCGGTGCTAGTGTTCCAAGTTCTTCAATCTGCTTGATTTGCAAGTCGTTATGACCTGTTGTACCACAGATGTATGCACTTTTGTGCTCTTTGATAAATGGATAGATCCAGTCTAAGTTATTAGGATGCGAGAAATCAATAATGACATCTACATGTTCTTGTAACTTCGATAGATCAGGATGATTGGTACCATCCGCAATCATAACGACTTGCATATCTTCTTTTTTCTCTATGGTATTTACTACGAGTTTCCCCATATTTCCAAAACCAACAACTAATACATTTATCATAGATTTACACCTTTAAGAGCTTTCCCCATCATAACTTTATGATCTTCACTCATTTCACACAATGGTAAACGGTATCCACCAACTGCTTTTCCCATTTGGTTCAATGCTTCTTTTACTGGAATAGGATTAACTTCGATAAACAATGCATGAATCAAATCCATATATTTGATTTGTGCATCTAAAGCGGTTTTATGATTTCCACTTAAATAGTCCATGACCATATCATGAGTTTCTTGTGGTACTACATTTGCTAATACCGAAATTACTCCACTTCCTCCCATGGATAGAACTGGAATAATCATGTCATCATTACCAGAATACATAACGAATTCATCATTTAAGCAGTGTGCAATATCTGCGATATAAGACATGTTTCCACTAGCTTCTTTAATTCCACAAATATTCGGATGTTTACTTAATGTTTCAATTGCCTCGGGAGAAATAGAACATCCTGTTCTTCCTGGAATGTTGTACATAATAATTGGTTTATTGACAGCATCTGCAACAGAAGTAAAGTGACGAATCATTCCTTCTGCATTTGCTTTGTTGTAATAAGGCGCTACAACTAACAAGGCATCTGCGCCCATTTCTGCATACTCAATACTCTTATCAATCGCAATCTGCGTACAATTAGAACCACTTCCTACCATAACTGGAATACGTCCTTGAATGGTCTCTAGTGTACATTTTACAACTGCATCATCTTCTTCATGTGTCATAGTTGCGGATTCACCAGTTGTTCCTAATACAAGAATTGCATCTGTTTTATTTACCACATGCCATTCTAAAAGTTCTTTTAATTTTTCAAAATTTACGGTTCCATCTTCATGGAATGGTGTAACAAGTGCTACAATACTTCCTTTTACATTAAACATAAGATGTTCTCCTTTTCGCGTTCTTACGCAATTATAAATCAAAAGCTTTAGCTAATACTTCTACCGCTTGTAGTTTATCTTTCTCTTCGATTGTTAATGAGATAGAAATTTCAGATGAAGTAATCATATAGTAAGGGATTTGATGTTCACTTAACGTTGTTAATACCTTTGCGGCAATCCCGCTATGAGTAGAAATCCCTACTCCAATAACAGATAATTTCACAAATCCCAACAATCTTGAAATTGGATATTTTGAATTTAGTTTATCAATGTTCTTGACGATGACATCGCTTTGTTTTGTATTACAATAGAATTGAAAGTTTACTTTTCCATCGTGTGTCAAATGCTGAGAAATTGTATCAAGGTTGATATCTAAGTCCGCTATCATGCGAAACAATTCTCCTAAGAATACACCATCGTTTGGCAATTCGTTGACACGCATAATCGCATAATCATCTTTTACACTGATGCCAGTAATAGGCATATCTTCTAAGTTCTTTGTTGTCTCCATAATATACGTTCCTTTTCTCTCATCTTTTTCCAAAGCTTTTCCTAAAAATAATTTAACTCCATATTTACTAGCAAGTTCTACACTTCTTGTCTCTAAGACACCAGCACCAAGACAAGCCATCTGCATCATTTCGTTATAGGTAATCTCATGTAGTAACTTTGCTTGTTTATACATTCTTGGATCAATGGTATACACACCATTTACATCCGTATAGATACGACATTCCCATCCAAGTTTCGCTGCCAACGCTACCGCAGTAGTATCAGAACCCCCTCTTCCAAGAGTCGTTATTTCACCATGTTCTGTAGCACCCTGAAATCCAGCAACTACAACCACTTTTCCATCATCCAAATGCTTTTGCAGTGTACTAATTTCAATATCTTTAATACGTGCATGTGCATGATGATTGCTTGTGATAAAACCACACTGATATCCCGTTAATGAAATAGCACTTACACCCAAAGCATCAATGGCCATCGCCAATAAAGTAATGGTACGTTGTTCTCCTGTAGACAACAAAGAATCCATTTCACGCTCATTTGTACTACCAATTTCATTTGCCATTTCAATCAGCTTATTTGTTGTTTTCCCCATGGCACTCGCCACAATAATTAAATTATGTCCAGCGCGTTTCATCTCTACAGCATGAGCGGCAATTGCCTTAATTTGATCAATCGTCCCTACGCTTGTTCCACCATACTTCTCTACTACATTCATACATTAATTGCCTCATCACATTCCAAATCACATAAATCTTCAAAGCTTTCTCTTTTCACAACCACTCTTGCTTTGCCATCTTTCACAAAAACCACGGCAGGTTTTGATAGACGATTATAGTTACTTGCCATACTGTATCCATAAGCACCAGTTGTATAAAGAATCAATAAATCATTTTGTTGAGCCTTTGGTAACATTACATCTTCAATAAGGATATCTCCAGACTCACAGCATTTTCCTGCAACTGTTACTTTTTCTATTTTTTCTTCGTTCATACGGTTCGCAATATCACAAGCATACGCTGCTTGATATAATGCAGGACGAATGTTATCGCTCATCCCACCATCCACAAAGATATATTTTTTATTTTCTGTTTCTTTTTGATACCCAATGCGATATAAGGTAGAACCAGCTTCAGCCACAATGCTACGTCCTGGTTCAATCATAATCTTAGTTAAAGAAAGGTTATATTTCGCTTTCTCTTCTTTACAAGTTGTAAGGATTGTTTTGCATACTTCCTGTAAAGGAATTGGATGATCATCACTTGTGTAATATGCCGCAAATCCACCACCAAGATTTAAAGCGTGAATTTCTAAGCTATATTCTTTTTGCATATCATCTACAAATTTCGCAAGTGTTTGTATTTCCGCAACATAAGCATCTTTATCAAAGATTTGAGATCCAATATGAGAATGGAATCCTTCAAATGTAATCTGTGGTGTAGATGTTAATGTTTTAATCATATCCGCAATTTGTTGTTTCATAGTTATAGAAGTTCCAAACTTACTATCCAAATGTGCAGTTACAATATATTTATGCGTATGTGCTTCTACTCCTGGATTCACACGCAACATTGTTTTAATTGATTTCCCACTTTGACGAACTGCCTGTACTAGCATTTCGCATTCCATAGCGTTATCCACTACAATGGTACCAACTCCATAAGTTAAAGCCATTTGAAGTTCTTCATAAGATTTGTTATTTCCATGGAAATACACACGTTCCATTGGAAAGTTTGCTTGTTTCGCAGTAAATAATTCTCCACCACTTACAACATCTAAACACAATCCATAAGCACTTACTAACTCAATCAAAGCCTTACAAGTAAAAGCCTTAGATGCATATAGTACTTCCGTTTCGAACTCATCACTTTGAAAAAGTTCATAGAATTGACTCATTTTCGCAGTAATTTTGTTTTCATCATAAATGTACAATGGTGTACGGCAAGTATTTGCCAACTGTTCAACAGATACACCAGATATTTCTAATACGTTCTTGTCCATAAGGTCACCTCATCTATATAAAAAGTCAGTAAGTAGAAATGCATCACTTACTGACTATCGCTTTATATCGATTGGAAAGTAAGATAGCACATCTACAGTACTGTAGACAGTTCTACGGATATTCTCCATAGACCCACCATTTTCCTATGCCTAAGAAAACAGTTCGGCAAATTTGCTTCTATCTTAGATCGTTACCTGCCGGTTCCCTAAGATATTGTCGCATTCGCACCTCTATCAAATTCACACGTATCATAACACTATCTATGCAAAAAAACAATAGTTATATGAAAGAAATGCCCATTATTTCATAAATTCTGAAAAATGTTACATATTCAATAGAGGTTTCTCTCAACTATAGTACCATGAACCATGTAATCAATACATACAGAAATAAACATTCTTGTTAAGAAAATGTAAATGTGAGCATCATTTCTCTTACAAATAAAAAAGATGAAGCATATGCCTCATCTCAAGGATCCTAGAAAGTAAAATACTAAAATTACAATCCCTAATATAATCGCAGTAAATAAGACCGTTCGAAAGGTAAAGACTTCATTGAAGACATCTTCATTTTCATTTCGCATGACATCGAATATTTCTTGTTGTTGTTTGTCATCTAGGTGTTTTTCTTGCGAATGGAGATTCTCCTGATCCATCTTCTCACCCCTCCACACTACATTGTTAAATTTGTATCCATATTATACCATAAGCTTTTTAAAATTGTTGATTTCTAACAAAACCGTAATAAAGTTTATATAAAGAAAAAAGAACGGTATTGCTCTCCGTTCTCAAATGATGCCATGTTTTTTGAAACAATGATAAATTCCATCTTCCTTACTAGAGGTCGTTTGCTCATCACTTAATCGAATCAATTCCTTATTTGCATTTGCCATGGCGACTCCACAATGTGCATGTAAAATCATATCTACATCGTTCATACTATCTCCAATCGCAATGGTATCACAAACAGGAATATGGAAATAATCAAGTAGGATATCCATGCCCGTCGCTTTAGAAATATGGGCGCACGTAATTTCTCCATTGATAATAGGGTTTTCATCCACGCCATGCAACGTCAATTTCAAGTGTGAAGATAAATTTTCTTGAACTATTCGACAGGCATTCTGCTCTTTCGCAAAAATAGCAATCTTTAAAATTTGTTCATAATCTTTATCCTGAAATTGTTGATAGGGTAACATATGAACACTTGCCATATATTGTCTAGCTAATTCACTATTCATATCCATTTCATTTTTAAATAAATCGTGAAAGAAGGAGAATCCCGTCTCATCTAAGAAGGAATCTCGTATCCCTTCAAGATTGAATCCTACATGATTTTTTTGTAATAGTTTAATAACATCTGCAATATCTTTTTTGTTCATAACTTCTTGAAATAAGAGTGTATCTCTTGTTTCCACATAACTTCCACAAGAAAAAATAAAGCCATCAAATCCTAAATCTAGTAAATCTTGTGCCACCTCTGGCTTTGCTCTTCCCGTTGCCAAGCATACTTTATGACCATTTGCACGTGCTTCCTTTATAGCGACTTTGCTTGATTCCAGTATACCTACTTCATGGTCCAACAAAGTACCATCGATATCTAAAAATATACACTTCATGATTCACTCTCCAAAGAGGATATATTGGCATAGACTAGATTTTCGAAGTCTTTAAAATTACGACAATCTTTCGCCTGCTCAATCATACTTTGTTCACTAAACAATAGAACAAGAGTTTCATATAAATCATGGAAGATGCGTTTATCAATTTTATTGATCGCTACTAATAAAATGACATGGACTAGATGTTCATCCCAAAGCACTCCTGTTGGAGATATGACAACTCCAATACAAGTTTTCATAGCCTCCATTTTCATAGAATGAGGAATCGCGATATTGCCAAAAGCAGTAGAGGCTGCAGTTTCTCTAACCATGACGTTGTTTTCAAAATCATGATCTACGAATTCTAACGCGACCATTTTATTTGTTAAGGTATGCAGAATATCATCACGTGTTTTTTGTTCTTGCGTTATCATGAACAGTTCTTCAAAGAAAAACTCTTTGAAGTTTTTTTTCAGAATATAACGTTTTTCATTTGCCTTACAAGCATCAATGGCAGTTTGAATGGTCGCAAGATTTAAGCGTGTTGAAAGAGGAGGAATCATACAGATTTGATGATGCAGTTTTCGATGGATTGCGATGGTAGAAATCACCATCTGATAAGACAATCCCTTTAATTCATCTTCAAAGGAAATCGTTTTTATAATATTGATCTGATTTCCAAAATTGATCAACAATTGGTTATAAAGTTCAGAGGTAAGTTGCATATAGTCAGGACACAATAAAACACATTGTATCTTTGCATCATTGGATTTCTGTCGTTCGATTTCAGCACCAATATGCAACGCAAGGAAGGCAACTTCATCTTCATTGATATGAATATGGTAATGTTCCATAAGTTCTAAAGAAATATTGATCGCAATGTCATAGACCGTAGGACAAGTATTCTTAATGGATTCTGCCATTGGATTTTTAGTATACGTTTTATTCTGAGCACGAACAATTAGATTTTTAATATGCAATGAAAAAGGAGTTAGAAAACCTTCTGTATGTAAATCAATATAATAATCTTCATTTACTTTGTCTGCGATATGTTTGGTTTCCTTTAGGATTTCATCTCCTACGATTTTACGTAATGTATCATCGGAATTTGGAAGAGAATAATTTGCATTCGTTTTAAACAACATATAGATTTCAAAACGCTCACTAGGTGTCAAATGAATTTCAAAACATTCATCTAGGTACTCACATAGTTCTTCTATCAATGCTTGTTCATGAGCACTCTCAATGATAAATTCATCATCCTTGGATATTACAACATTTCCATTTTGGATACGATCAATGATAATTACAAAATGCAACAATAGATTCACGAAAGAAAAATCATTGATATAGTAATTGTATTTCTGAAATGTTTTGCGTATGATACTGGCAACTTTATCAATTTCAATGGCATGGAAGCTCTCTTTCAATATGGATAGATCAACGAGTTGTTGGCTAGTTTCTTCTTGTACGAGATAACTGATAAGTTTCCGTATGTTTTTTTCATCTCCACGTATATAAATTGCATCATTTTCACATGCAAAATGCACATTAAAATTTGTATATGCTTTGTTCATCTTAGCAATATCGGCTTTTAATGTGGAGTATCCAACAAAAAGCTCCTCACATAAAGAATAGATATCCACATGAGAGGAATGTTCTAACATCAATTGTTTGATGATATATAAGGAACGTTCTTCCCAAGTTTGAGGTATTTGTTCTTCTTCTGGAGCTAATACTTTATGCGCCGCTTGTGCATGTACTTGGTAACCACTCTTTGAAGAAAGAATTACTTTTTCATTGGATAAAAGATTGATTTCCAAAACATAATTTTTTACAGAACGAGCAGATATGTGCAACGCATTCGCCAATTCTTTACTTGTAATTGTGGAGTGAGTATTTAAAAGATATTCCAAAAGTTCTCGATGTTTCTTTTTCATTATGTTCACCTCTACCTATTCTGCGATGATAATCTAATTCTATTATATAGATAATAAATTACCTATACAACTGATTTATTGCACCACATGGGGCAATTTCATCTTCTTATAACTTTCCCCGTATGGTGCAAATATCGAGTTGAGGCAAAGTGCAAGTAGGTAGATAATATGGGTGTAAGCAAACGAACGCAGAAAGGAGAAATCATGGAAACCATTCGTATCCTATTATGTTGCGGAGCTGGTATGTCCAGTGGATTCTTAGCAAATGCCGCTAGAAAAGCAGCAAAGAAGAAAAAACTTGATGTGAACATTGAAGCACGTAGTCATTCTGATATTGCCAGCTATATGAGTTCCATCGATGTATTGATGGTAGGTCCTCATTATGCAGGAGAACTACCTGAATTCAAAAAGATGGCAGATCCGTACAATGTATGTGTATGCGCAATTCCGAAAGATATCTATGCCATGTTAAATGGAGAAGCCCTTTTGGATTATGCAATCAAAACAATCGAAGAAAAGTAAAAAAAGAAAGAGCTAAGCGCACACTTAGCTCTCAAGAAATCACTTTGGACAAGTTATTTCTATAAACCTATTATACACGGTTTTATAGAAATAAAAAAGAAAATTGAAGGAGAAAATTTATGAAAAAATTTATGGACTGGTTAGCAAACAAATTTGCCCCAAAAATGAATGAAATATGCAGTCGTCCTTGGATTGCGGCAGTATCAAGCTCCATGCAAAAAGTAATTCCTTTTATCTTAACAGGATCACTGATTTATTTCTATAACGTATTCCGTTCTTATATCCCTGCACTTCCAAATTTAGGACCAATTGCAGATTATAGTTTCGGTCTTATATCATTAATTATTTCATTTATGGTAGCACAGCAGGTTATGGAAAAATTAAATAAACCTTTCTATACAACCAATTGTGGATTAGTTGCCATTGCAGTATTTCTCATGTTTATCATGCCAGAAACCAATGAAGCAGGAAATATGGTGATTCTAGGTGGGAGAATGGGAGCAACTGGAATCGCTGTAGGTATGTTTGCGGGGTTATTTACCTCCATTATCTTCAACCTTTATTCAAAATTACACGTATTAGAGAATAGTACTAGTATTCCAGATTTCGTTTCTGGTTGGATTAATTATATAGTACCTACAGTCATTGCATTAGGTATTTCAATGGTTTTAACAATGAACTTAAAAGTAGATATCTTTGAATTTGTTGTATGGGTGTTCTCACCATTAGCAAGTTTTGGACAGACTTTACCAGGATTTGTATTGTTATGTTTCATACCAGCAGTATTATACTCAATGGGTATTTCATCTTGGTTATTTGGTGCCGTAACAACACCAATCTTCTTAGCTGGTATTCAAGCAAATATCGATGCAGTAGCAGCTGGTGAAGTAGCTAGAAACATTGCGACTAGTGAAACAGTATTTACAGCAGCCCTTGTAACAATGGGTGGAATGGGAGCTACATTAGGTCTTAACTGTTTAATGCTATTCTCAAAATCAAAAAAATTAAAAACTATGGGTCGTATCTTCATTGGACCATCTATCTTTAATATCAATGAACCAATTATGTTTGGTGCACCAATTGTATTTAATCCAATTCTGATGTTACCAATGTGGATCAATGCGATTGTAGGACCAGTGATTGTATATACAGTAATGAGTCTTGGATGGTTGAATATTCCAGCAACGCTTAACCAAGTAGGACAAGTTCCAGTACCAATTTCAACTGTAATGATTACACAAGACGTAAGAGGTATCTTATGGGCGATTGTATTATTTATTGTATATTTATTTATCTGGTATCCATTCTTTAAAGTATATGAAAAAGAGTGTTTAGTCGAAGAACGAGCAGATCTTAATGAATCTGCACAAAGCTAGATAGCATAGGAAGTAGAAAGGTAGGTAACCGATATGGGTGAACACATAGAAGACAACGAATTAATTCAAGTAGCGATGCAGATTATATTGCATGCAGGCGATGCTAGAATCAAAACAGAGGAAGCACTAGCATGTGCTAAAAAGTTTGATTTTGATGGTGCAAAGCGTTGTCAAGAAGAGGCCAAAGAATGTATCCATCAAGCGCACATTGCACAAACTGGAGTCATTCAAAATGAAACGAGAGGACAACAGTATACACCATGTCTATTGTTTGCTCACGCTCAGGATACTATTATGACCATTATGTCTGAGGCAAAACTAGCATCAGAATTAATTGATATGTTTCAAATTTTAAATACAAAAATTGAACAGAAATAGGAGGCAGTAACATGAATAAGGGTTTTCCAAAGGGGTTTTTGTGGGGCGCAGCTACCAGTGCTTATCAAGTAGAAGGAGCGGCATTGGAAGATGGGAAGGGACCTTCTCAACAAGATATTGTAAACCTTGAATATTCAAAGAAAACAGGATTTGCAGATGCAAGTGTTGCAAGTGATCATTATCATAAATATAAAGAAGATGTCGCACTATTTAAAGAAATGGGATTTACCAGCTATCGTTTCTCCATTGGATGGAGTAGAATCTTTCCAGATGGAACGGGAGAACCGAATGCAAAGGGTGTAGAATTCTATCATAATCTTATTAATGAATTAAAGGCAAATGGAATAGAACCAGTGGTAACACTGTATCATTATGATTTGCCAATGGCTCTTGTGGATCGTTATGATGGTTGGATTTCTCGTCAGGTTGTTAACGATTTTGAATATTTTGCGAACTATGTAATCAATGAGTTCAAAGACGATGTGAAGTATTGGTTAACTATCAATGAACAAAGTATCATTGTACAATATTGGACACAAAAATGTTATATAAAACCAGAGTATCAAAACAACAATCAATTGCGTTATCAAATCAATCATCATATGAATTTAGCGCATGCCATTGCAGTAAAACTTGTACATGAATTAGTACCAGGTGGTATGGCAGGTGCGGCTCTTGGATATGCTCCAGTTTACCCTTTAACATGTAAACCAGAAGATGTTATGGCTGCACAAAATGCACATGACTTACGTAATTCATATTATTTAGATGTATACTTCAAAGGTTTCTATAACAAAGCAGCATCCATTTACCTAGAAGAAAATGGATTGACTCCAGTTATGGAAGAAGGCGATGAAGAACTACTAAAAGAAGGTATTTCAGATTATCTAGCATTGAACTATTATGCAAGTGAATGTGCGAAATATTGTTCAATTGATGAAGAAAGACGTTGGTCAGGATTTAATCCGTCTGGTAAAAAAGGTGAAATGTCTGGATTTGAGACACAACCTGGATTTTATCAAATGTGCAAAAACCCAGAACTTGATACAACGGATTGGGATTGGGCAATTGATCCAACTGGATTAGAATATATCTTCCGTGATTTATATACACGCTACAATAAACCATTGATGATTACAGAAAATGGTATGGGTGCATTTGACACCTTAACAGAAGATGGCAAGGTACACGATGATTACCGTATAAAATATTTAAGAGATCATGTTGCCGCAATGAAGAAAGCAATTGATTATGGTGCAGAAGTATTAGGATATATGCCATGGTCAGCTGTAGATTTATTGAGCACAAGCAATGGTGTAAAAAAACGTTATGGCTTTATTTATGTAGACCGTAATGATGATGATCCGAAAGAATGTGCTCGTATTCGAAAAGATAGCTTTTACTGGTACAAAAAGGTAATCGCATCCAATGGAGAACAATTAGATTAGACAAATAGAAAGAGGTAAATAATGAAAAAAGTAATGAGTGGATTTCCAGAGAATTTCTTATGGGGAGGTGCATTTGCGGCCTGTCAGAGTGAAGGTGAATTTGATAAGGATGGAAGAGGGTTATCTACCTCTGACATCCATGAATATACAAAAGGATTAAATCGTGCGCATATCGAAAAAGAAGGTGGAGGAACACTTGCTAGTATTGTAAGAGCTGCGAATGATACAGAAGGGTATTATCCAAAACGTTTCGGAATCGATTTCTATCATACATATAAAGAAGATTTAGCATTGTTAAAGGAAATGGGGTTTAAATGTTTCCGTACAAGTATTTCATGGTCAAGAATCTTCCCGAAAGGAGATGAAGCAGAACCTTGTGAAGCAGGATTAAAATTTTATGATGATTTAATTGATGAAATCGTTCGTGATGGTATGGAACCAATCATTACCATGTCTCACTATGATATGCCACTTCATTTAGTAAGCGAATATGGTGGATTTGCAAATCGTAAAGTGATTGATTTCTTTGTGAAGTACGCAAGTGTATTATTGGAACGATTCAAAGGAAGAGTAAAATACTGGATTGTTTGTAATCAAGTAAACTTAGTTCCTACCGTACAGTTTGGTTCTTTAGGAATTTACGATGATCAAGCAGAAAACATGGAAGAACTAATGTATCAAGCAGTTCATAACCAATTTGTGGCTTGTGCAGAATTAGGAAAAACAATAGATCCTAATGCAGTACTTGGTACCATGGTTGCGGATTGTACATTCTATCCAGCATCATGTAAACCAGAAGATGTAATTTTAACGATGAAACGTAATCGTATGCAATACTTCTTTACCGATGTTCAATTACGTGGAGAATATCCTGTATATGCACTTCGTTATTTTGCGGACAACAACATCCATATTCATATGGAAGATGGCGATGAAGAAGTCATCCGTAATAACAAAATGGAGTTCTTAGCATTATCTTATTACTACAGTAGAATCATAGACTCTACAAAAAATGGTATGAACCCAACGGATGCGGAACAAAATCCAAACCTTCAACCAACACCTTGGGAATGGCGTATGGACCCACTAGGACTATACAACTGTTTATCTCAGTATTGGGATCGCTATGAAATTCCAATGATGATTGGGGAAAATGGATTCGGTGCACTTGATACGGTAGAAGAAGATGGAAGTATCCATGATCCATACCGTATTGACTACTACGAAAAACATATTCATCAATTAAAAGAATGTATCAAAGATGGTGTCGATATCTTTGCGTACTGTGCATGGGGACCGATTGATATTGTAAGTTCTTCCACTGCAGAAATGAGCAAACGTTATGGATTTGTATATGTAGACCGTGATGATTTTGGTCAAGGTAGCCAAAAACGTCTAAAGAAAGATTCCTTTACTTGGTATCAAAACGTTATCAAAACAAACGGAGAAGATTTATAAACATAAGGCTATGAGCTCATGCTTGTAGCCTTTCCTTTAAGAAAGAAGTATAATTAAAATACATGAAGACAAGAATGAGATGGTGATGGCAAATGAAAAAGTTTTTATATATCTTTATCGCATTGAATTTACTTGGCGTTGGTATCAATTTTGTATTACAAGTTGGGTTTGGTTGTGATGCCATCACAATGATGAACGATGGTATTGCACGTTTCTTTCAGACGAACTATACAATATCAGGTTTGATTTATAGTACGATATGTATGGTAATAGCTGTGGTATTCGCAAAGGATTTATTAGGTTGGGGAAGTGTTTCTTATGCCTATGCAACAGGTATATTTATTGATGTTTATCGTTGGATTCTAGCGCCTTTAGAAATTGCAGAACTTTCAACAACTTTAAAAATACTATTGTTTGTAGTTGGTCAATTGATGATGTGTTATGCGTTCGCAATGTTGATTGCGTTAAACTTAGGAAGAAGTCCATTAGACGCAATTCTAGCAAGTATAGAAAAGAAATTACATATATCATATCGTGTTGTGAAAACAATCTGTGATGTCATCTTTGTGATTGTCGCGTATTTACTAGGTTCAACATTTGGCATAGGAACGATTCTTTGTGTGCTAACGACAGGTTATTGTATTCAATTCTTCTGTAAGATGATGAATCGTAAACAAGTAAAGCATGATATACTTTAGATATGATAATCAGGAGGTAGGCTTATGTCTATGGAATTGTTTACATCATTTGATGCACAAGTAGAGAAAATGCAAAAACAAAACAAGCAATATATCGATGTATTTGAGGAATATCTGAAGATACAAAATCTAAGCGAAAAAACAATCCGCCAACATATAGAACACATCGATTTTTACATCAATGAATTTCTTTGTCACTATGAACCAAAAGAAATGTGTGTGGGGTGTTATGAACTTTCCGCATTCTTTAGTCCTTTTGGCATTGGTAAGGATGTATGTACTAGTGAATATAATGTGAGTTTGTATAGTGCAAGCATTAAGAAATTCTATAAACTTATGTGTGAAAAAGGATTTATAAAAGCAGAGGATTATCAGCATTTGTTGAAGTCTTTGAAAATAGAAAAAGAGTGTTGGATAGATGAATTGAAGCATGGTTGGAAGTAAGTAATCTATAGAATTTCATACAAAAAAGTAACGCTTTTTCATCCTTTGTGATATGATATTGACGCTAGGAAGTGACAATATGAACACATGGGATGAATTTTTAAAATACGAACAAAAGGAAGCATACTACAAACAGTTAATGTGTTTTCTTGAACAAGAGTATCAATCAAAGACAATCTATCCTCCTAAAGAGGATTTATTTTCATGTTTTCAAGCATGTCCTTTAAAAGATGTAAAAGTAGTCATCCTTGGACAAGACCCGTATCATCAACCAAATCAAGCACATGGATTATGTTTTTCTGTACGCAAAGGAGTAAAAATACCTCCAAGCTTAAAGAATATATATAAAGAATTAAACAGTGATCTACAACTAGATATGCCAAAGCACGGCTACTTGATGGACTGGGCAAAACAGGGAGTTTTTATGATGAATGCAGTGATGAGTGTAGAAGAAAGTAAAGCGGGTTCTCATCAGAAAAAAGGATGGGAAATCTTTACTGATCGAGCCTTCTCTCTTTTGAATCAACAAGAACAAGGAATTGTATTTATTCTATGGGGAAATTGGGCGCAAAAGAAGATGGAACTTATTACAAATAAACAGCATCGAATCATTTGTTCACCACATCCATCTCCATTATCTGCGTATCAAGGATTCTTTGGTAGTAAGCCATTTTCAAAAGCGAATCGCTATTTAATAGAAATGAATAGAACACCGATTGATTGGAAGATTGGAGAGTAAGTATGTTTGAGAACGCGAATGAAATCATCTCCATCATTGAACAACGAAAAAACAGAGGGAATGGATTACCCCATTTTCAAGCGTACATGGAGAGTATTGGTAGTCCACATGCAAAGTTAAAGGTTATTCATGTAGCTGGTACAAATGGTAAAGGAAGTACAACGAATGATATACGAAGTATGTTACAAGAAGCACAGTATCAAGTAGGTACATTTACTTCGCCTTATATGATCACACATCTTGATCGCATTCGTATCAATGATGTGTATATATCTGAAGCAGATTTTTTAGAAATTGTGAATGAATACTACGATTCTTGGATGACATGGGACTTAAGCATGTTTGAAATCGATATGTGTATTGCGAGTGTTTATTTTTCTAGAAAGAATATTGATTTCTGTGTATTTGAAGTAGGACTTGGAGGTCGTTTAGATATGACCAACATTTTAACTCCTATGGTAAGCGTGATTACAAATATCGGAATGGATCATATGGAACTATTAGGTGATACCTATGAAAAGATTGCGATTGAAAAGGCAGGTATCATGAAAGAAAACATTCCGTTGTTTACTGCAGAGAAAAAAGAAAGTTGTCTTCAAATATTTCAAGCCATCGCAAAAGAAAAACATACGGAAGTAGTACAAATTGCAGCTATTACAAATATGTACAATCAAAATGGAGTTATAAGTTTCAGATACAAAGATTATGACAATATAACATTGTCTTCAGGAGCGAAATATCAATGTCTTAATGCAGCTCTTGCCATTGAGGTTGTTGAGTATTTGAATGAACAGAAGCTGTGTACTATCACAGAGGAAGAGATGTTGAAGGGTCTTCAAAAAGCAATATGGATAGGCCGATTTGAAGTTGTACGAAAAGAGCCAATCACCATATTAGATGGCGCTCATAATGCGGATGGTATACAAGCGTTATGCGAATCAATCAAAGAAATAGATCATCCTATTATTATCTTCTCTGTATTAAAAGATAAGAACTTTGAAGATATGTTATCTCAATTACAAAATAAATCAGATACGATTTATGTGTGTCCTTTACATAATGATCGTGCTCTAGATGTTCATGCATTAGAAAAACGAAAAGGAATCTATGTATTCGAAGATTTCAAAGATGCATGGGAGAAAGCATTAGAAAAAAATCAAACGATTATCGTAACAGGGTCACTTTATTTTATCAGTGAAGTAAGAGCATTATTGTGTAAATGATAGCGTTTATTTGAAAATATATAGAGTAAAAAATACAAAAACTGTGTGAGATTATTCTGTGATTATCAAAATAAAAAATTTCACGAAGAATATAACGCATTTCGCGTAAAAACATGGCATAAAATTAGAAAAACCATTATAATAATCTAAAGGGATGATAGAAATGGATTTTATATATCAAATGATTTGTGTTTTAGAAGTAATCGTTGTAAATATGTATTTATTTGGTAATAATGTCAAGCGACGATATTCCATGAAAATTATACTTCCCACGTTAGTTTTATATACGTTGATTCTTATACCATTTGGAGTTGTTATTATCAAAGGATTAGGAATCTATGGGGATGGTAATGCATTGTTTACGTTGTTTGGCTTTTTCTATTTATTGCCTGTTCATTTCTTGTTTGAAGGAAAGCTTTCAAGGCATTTCTATAGTATTTGTTTTTGTTGGATTTATACGCTATTGATTTCTTCATTAGCGATTCAATTTGGCTTCATACTTGAAAGGTATGGACGCTTTTTAATGACTATGATTGCGAGTACATCGCTTTATCTACTATCGTTTTATTTCGTTATGAAGTTTGTTAAAAATTATTATATGCCACTACTTAAGTGTCAGGAAGAAACAGTTCAAGGATACTTGAATCGTTCATGTCTTGTCTGGTTTTTAACGATTCTCGTTCTAAATCTACATTTTATTTATGATAATTCTTATTTAAAAATAGTTACAATGATTATCATAGGAATGAATGTGCTGCTTAATTATCAATTGATGTTTGAAGTACTACAAAGAGGGTCAAGGATTGGGAGCTTATCAACGCAAGTTGTGAGAGATACATTGACAAGTATTGGGAATCGATTGGCATTCAATTGGGTATATAGTAGAAAAACGAAAGATGAATCTTCCTTTACACTTGTTTATATGGATTTGGATAATTTCAAGGATGTAAATGATACGTATGGACATAGTACTGGGGATGAATACTTGAAAGAGTTTGCCATGCAGATAAGTGAAATTGCTGGAGAAGAAAATGTATTTCGTATTTCTGGAGATGAATTTGCGTTGTTCGTAAATAATGAAAATCTAGATACGGTATTAGTTCAAATTCAGCATATACGTTTTATGTTAGAACCAAAGAAGGTAACATTTTATGGAGTAAGTTATGGATATGCAACTTACCCAAGCGATGGATTAAGTATTCGATCTTTATTCGATGCTGCAGATAAGCATATGTATACCATGAAACAATTCAATAAAAAAGATAGATAAAATCATACAAAACCCAATGAATGGTATGTATGATTTTTTTGTATGCAAAAAAATCTTATCACGTAATGAGCACTTGGAAAAAGGATGTATATGCTCGCCCTATTCTTGGTATGTAAGTGTATTATGTATCAGGGATGAGGATGGGAAGTAAGGTGAATATTTTCCATTATTGTAGAAGATTGTGAAAAAATGGATAAGTTGAACAATTGTGATTGCTTGAAAAAACATGATATATTAAGGCATTTTGCAATTTCCTTTGAAATATAATGTGACAAATATTGCGCCACTTGTGAAAGCGCTTTCTGATTTTACAGGATTTTACTATAAAAAGTCATAGTTTACTTAAAAATCTACTGCTCAATATCATATTTTAGTTAAAAAGTATACTAATATGCCCTATATTTAACTAAAAATCATTTAAATTATAGTAAAAGTGCTAGACAGTTTCACTTGTGAAATATATAATTTACTTGAAAAAGGGGCGATAGAATGAATCAAAACGTAGGCGAATTAATTAAAGAAACACGTAGCAATAACAATATGACGTTAAAGGATGTCAGTCAAGAAACTGGATTATCCATCGGATATCTTTCTCAACTAGAAAGAGGTTTAACTTCTGTTGCACATGATACTTTAAAGAAGATTGCGAAAGCATTACACGTTGAGATGTCCATCTTCATGGAACAACCAAAGATAAAAAAGAAGGCAGTGCTTCGAAGCTATGAACGAGAAATTCTTCGAATCGAAGGAAGTTCTATCATTGAATATGCAATGACAAATATGGCTGATTGTGCTGAAATGCTTCCAAAGCTGGTTGAAATACTTCCTCAAAAAGAAATTGAAGAATCTTTAACTTATCCACATGAAGGTGAAGAGTTTGTATATGTGTTAGAAGGAATATTAACTCTACAAATTGAAGATGAAATTATAGATTTATATCCAGGTGACAGTGCGCATTACAAATCCACAAGAGCGCATAACTGGTGTAATCAAACGAACAAATTGGTGAAGTTTATTACCATTAATACACCGAACCTATTTGCGAAAACAGGAGAAAATGCATGAAAGAACCAATCATTATAAATATCCAGAAATTCTCAGTTCACGATGGTGATGGTATTCGTACAACCATATTTTTTAAGGGTTGTCATTTAAATTGTTGGTGGTGCCATAATCCAGAGAGTCAAAAATATATGCCAGAACTGATGTTCAATCGTGAAAAATGTACGGGATGTGGCTATTGTAGCAAGGCATGTACCCATGATGCAATCAAAGTAGAAACAGATGGAACTGCACATACCGATGCTTCAAAATGCGTTTTATGTTCCGATTGTTTAGATTATTGTATGCATAACAATCGAGAAATCGTTGGTCGTACGTATAGCATCAAGGAACTTATAGATATTGTTAGAAGAGATGCTGCTTTTTATGAAGAAAGTGGTGGAGGTGTAACATTATCTGGTGGTGAGGTAATGTCACAAAACATTGAGTACCTTGAAGAGTTGTGTAAACAATTGAAGGATAAAGGATTTAATGTAGCAGTGGATACATGTGGCTATGCACCAAAAGATAATTATGAAAGATTATTACCCTATGTGGATACATGGCTGTATGATGTTAAAACATTGGATGATGAAACACATAAAAAGTACATGGGTAAATCAAATGATGTAATATTAGAGAACCTAGAATTTTTAGCCAAGAACAAAGCTTGTATAAATATTAGAATTCCAGTTGTTGAACCAGTCAATAATGAGGAAACAACAATGAAGGATATCATCCAATATTTAAAAGATAAAGTAGGAGCCGTTAAAGTGAATTTATTACCATACCATAATACGGGAAGTAGTAAATACGATAAGTTAGGACGTGTGTATCCAGCAAAAGATTTACGCGTACCAAGCAATGAGAATATGGAAAAATTAAAATCAATGTTTGAGGAACAAGGGTTTAAACAGGTAAAAATAGGAGGATAAACAAATGGAACTCAGAGGAATGAATGATCGTATCAAAAAGTTAAGAAAACAAAGTGAAGAAACAACACCACATGTATTTATGGAACGTGCACTGCTTATGACAGATGCCTATAAGAAATATGAAGGTGAAGTATCAATCCCAGAACTACGTGCATTAACAATGAAAGAAATCTTCTCTCGTAAAACAATTACGATAGAAGATGGAGAATTGATTGTTGGTGATAAAGGTGCTGGTCCTCAATCAACACCAACATTTCCAGAACTATGCTGTCATACATTAGAAGACATGAAAGTTATGGATAGTCGTGAATTGATTTGCTTTAAAGTAAGCGAACAGGACATGAAAGATCAAGAAGAGATTATCATCCCTTATTGGGAAAAGCGTTCTATTCGTAACAAAGTAATTAACGCCATGTCGCAAGAGTGGAAAGATTGTTATGAAGCAGGTATTTTTACAGAATTTATGGAACAACGTGGTCCTGGTCATACAGTAGGATCTGAAAAAATATATGCAAAAGGATTCTTGGATTATCAACATGATATCAAAGTAGCATTAGAAAAATTAGATTTCTTAAATGATCCACAAGCGATGGAAAAACGCGATGAATTAAATGGTATGAGTATTATGTGTGATGCTATCATGGTACTAGGTGAGCGTTATGCTGCATTAGCAAGAGAAATGGCAGAAAAAGAAAGTGATGCGACTCGTAAAGAAGAACTATTACAAATCGCTGCAAACTGTGATGTTGTTCCTGCACATAAACCAGAAACGTATTGGCAAGCAATTCAGATGTATTGGTTTGTACATTTGGGTGTTACAACGGAATTAAACCCTTGGGATGCATATACACCAGGACGTTTAGATCAACATTTAAATCCATTCTATTTGCATGATATCGAAGAAGGTATCTTAGATAATACAAAGGCAAAAGAACTATTAGAATGTCTTTGGGTGAAATTTAATAATCAACCAGCTCCACCTAAAGTAGGAATTACTTTAAAAGAGTCTTCTACGTATACAGACTTTGCGAATATTAATACAGGTGGTATTACGGCAACTGGAGAAGATGGAGTAAATGATGTTTCTTATTTAATCTTAGATGTTATGGATGAAATGAAACTTTTACAACCATCTAGTAATGTTCAAATTTCAAAGAAAACACCAATGAAATTCTTGAAACGTGCTTGTGAAATCAGTCGTAAAGGTTGGGGACAACCTGCATTCTATAATACAGAAGCAATCATCCAAGAATTATTGAATGCTGGAAAAACAATAGAAGATGCACGTCGTGGAGGTACTTCTGGTTGTGTTGAAACTGGTGCATTTGGACGTGAAGCATATATTCTTCAAGGATATTTCAATCTTCCAAAAATTTTAGAAATCACATTACACAATGGGTTTGATCCTGTTGCGAACAAACAACTTGGATTAAAACTAGGAAATGCAGAAGACTTTAAGAGTTATGATGAATTATTTGATGCGTATAAGAAACAAATTACTCATTTTGCGGATATCAAAGTAACTGGTAGCAATATGATTACTCGCATTTATGCAAAATATATGCCAGCTCCATTCTTATCTATTATTACAGATGATTGTATCAGTGCTGGAAAAGACTACAATGCTGGTGGTGCACGTTATAATACTAACTATCTTCAAGGTGTAGGTATTGGTACAATTACAGATTCATTAGCAGCTATCAAATACAATGTGTTTGAACAAAAAACATTTACAATGAGTGATATGATGAAAGCAATCGAGCATGATTTCGAAGGTGAAGAATATGCACGTATTTATAGTTTAGTATCACGTAAAACTCCGAAATATGGAAATGATGATGACTATGCAGATGCAATTATGAATGATGTGTTTACGTACTATAAAGATAGCATTACAGGACGTCCAAACATGCGTGATGGGGAATGGAGAATCAATATGTTACCTACCACTTGCCATGTATATTTTGGAGAGGTTATGTTAGCTTCACCAAATGGACGTAAAGCTCATAAACCAGTTAGTGAAGGAATTTCTCCTGAAAAAGCAGCAGATACACATGGACCAACTTCTGTAATTCGCTCTGCAAGTAAAATGGATCATTTATCAACTGGTGGAACGCTATTAAATCAAAAATTTACACCTGCTGTTGTTGCTGGTGAAGATGGTTTAACAAATATGGCAAATCTCGTACGTTCATACTTCAACTTGGATGGACACCATATTCAATTCAATGTCATTGATCGTGATACATTGATCAAAGCGCAACAAAATCCAGCGGAATATCGTGATTTAATTGTACGTGTTGCAGGATATTCTGATCATTTCCGTAACCTAAGCAAAGAATTACAAGATGAAATTATCAACCGTACAGAACAAAGCTTTAATTAGTTAGAAAGGAACTTATGATGAATAAGACAATTGGATTTATTGGTAGTGGGAATATGGGAGGAGCAATGATTGGCGGTATTATCAAGGCAGACATTGTTTCTAAAAATAATATTTATGTATCAGATATCAATGAACAAAGTTTAGAGAGTATGAAGGCATCCTATGGTGTCAATGTAACGACAGACAATGTGGAGTTAGCAAAAGAATGTGATATCATCGTTCTTTCTGTTAAACCATTCTTGTATCCAATCGTTATCAATGAGATTAAAAACGTAGTAAAAGAAAATGTAATCATCGTTGTGATTGCGGCTGGACAATCAAGTGCTACAGTTCAAAAATTATTTGATAGAGATGTAAAAATCGTGAAAACAATGCCAAATACTCCTGCATTAGTAGGAGAGGGAATGGCTGCAATTTCACCATCAAGCAATGTTACAAAAGAAGAAACTGCAGAAATCGTTGCCATCTTTAATAGTTTTGGTAAAAGTGAAATTGTACCTGAAAAATTAATGGATGCCGTGACAGCGGTAAGTGGATCATCACCTGCATATATTTACATGCTAATTGAAGCTATGGCAGATGCTGCTGTTGTGGAAGGAATGCCTAGACCACAAGCATATGCTTTCGCTGCACAAGCAGTGTATGGCTCTGCAAAAATGGTAATGGAAACAGGAAAACACCCTGGAGAACTAAAGGATATGGTTTGTTCACCAGGAGGAACAACAATAGCGGCAGTTGCTAAGCTAGAGGAGACTGGGTTTCGTTCTTCTATCATGCAAGCAATGAAAGCATGCGCTGACAAATCAAAAATGATGTCAGAATAAGAATAGGGAGAAATAATTAAAATGGATGCGACTACAATCATACTTACCGTATTATGGGTTTTGTTAATTAGTTACACAATTTACTTTGCAATCGATATTTACAAACATAAACACGAGTTTGAAAAAGACACTTCTTGGGTTAAGACGGGTGCCATTGGAGCATTGGTAAACTTCTTTGATCCACTAGGTATCGGTGCTTTTGCCCCTCAAACTGCATTATTAAAATTTACAAAGCAAACAAGAGATAAACTTATTCCAGGAACGATGAATGTTGCAAACTGTATTCCTGTATTATTACAAGCAATTATCTTTACAACCGTTGTTAAGGTAGAAGCTATTACCTTAGTTGCTATGCTTATATCCGCAATGGCGGGTGCCGTACTTGGTGCGGGCATCGTTTCTAGAATGTCAGAAAAAAGAATTCGTTTAGTTATGGGATTTGCACTTGCTTGTACTGCATTTATCATGTTCTCATCTTTGATGGGATGGTTCCCAGTAGGTGGAAATTCCATTGGTTTATCTGGTGTTAAATTAGTTATTGCTGTTTCTGTAAACTTTATATTAGGAGCATTGATGACAGCTGGTGTTGGATTATATAACCCTTGTATGGTATTAATCTTCTTATTAGGAATGTCTCCAGATGTAGCATTTCCAATCATGATGGGTTCTTGTGCATTTTTAATGCCACCTGCATCCGTTAAATTTATTAAGGAAAATGCATACAATCGTAAATCTGCTTTATCCATGTGTATCTTTGGTTCTATTGCTACATTAATAGCATCATTGGTTATCAAATCAATGCCTCTTGATGTATTGAAATGGATTGTAGTTGCAGTTACTGTATATACATCAACAGTTATGTTACGTGCTGGTTTAAGTAAAATGCAAACGAAAGAAGAAAGAGTTGAGACTGCAAAAACAGTAGAGGCAAAATAAAATAGTATTAAGTAGTGATACGTATTGGCCCTTTAAGGGCCTTTTTGTTGTCTTAATGCACCAATACACATCGGTTTACTTACTTGCTTCTATAAAAGACTTAATATCTTGATTCGTACATAGTCTCCATAATTGTATACCACAAATAATAAGATATGCAGGATAAACAGTGCCTATTGTAATCTGTAATAGATTGATATAGCATTGTTGGGATGTGAGTGGATAAAACATCCATTCACAACCTTTGAACGTTAAATAGATATATAGGTAAGAATATAGATAGGATACTATATGAAGCAACAAAGATGTTTTAAAAGCTTTATTGGACAACTTGTACGCAATTGCTACAGGAACGAAACCAAGAATATATGGGAATAGGCTACTGATAGCTTCTTCAAAATCAAAGAATGAGATACCACCCAAATTAGAAAGACAATACATTAACAAAACTTTAAAGATAAAGATCATTGCGATACAGCTTAACAATAAATATAAATGACACTTCTTATAGAGCACTTTTCCTCTTTCAATATTTAGATCGGTTAAAGATTCTCTCATTTCTATGTCCTCTTTTCTTTTATAGCCTTACTTTACTACAAAGGAGTACGTAAGATATGAAGAAAGAGTTACGAATATATAAAAAAACGTTATAATTTCTAACGTTTTTTGGGTTGTATTCGTTTGGCTGTCTTTAACACAATGTATAAGAGCCATGCATCTAGAGGAAACATCACAATATTTTTGATGATTCTAGGTACTGCAAATAATAAAGTGCCATACATCATATTCAACCATAATGGAGTTAGGATAAGGTTGATAACGATGGTAATGCTTAGTCGTGCTAAGATGACACGTTTCCATGAAATCTCTTCTTGTTTATAGAAAAAACATCCATAAATAAGTCCTGTAATAAATGCACTTATTGCGAAACCTGGAAAGTATGGTCCATTAGGATGTATAAGATATCCTAATGTATCCGCAATGACTCCGGCTAAACCTGTTAAAATAGGTCCATAATATAATGCGGACACCGCCACTGCTAAACTTGAAAAACCAATACTTAAAAATGCACTAAAATCAATACGTACTGCTTTTAGAATAATGTCGATGGCGGTGAACATCGCACACCCACAAATGGATGAAACCTTTTTGATTTCTTTCGCACTATCCTTCATGTCTTGTGAAGCCTTTGAAACTAAACTCGCAAAGTTCATAAAAAAATACCTCCTTTTCCATATTGCATATAGAAAAAGAGATTGCTCTTTATATGCAACAGCGGGATGCGAACCAGAAATCGCAAGATAAACTTTTCGCCCGCCTGACAACTCCCCGTTCAGGTGGTACTTAACGCCTCTGGTCCTACTCTGCTTATGAGAGAATTATAGAGGGTATTGTATAAAAATACAAGTTTTTTATACATTTTATCTTGTGAAATTTTTCATTTGTGAAAAAAGCCTTTTTATATGCAAATGGTCGGTGTATAATAAATAATGGTAAGGAAAGTGAGGATTTATCAATGATTAATACATTAATCGAAAAAATTAAGGGAAAAGGTACAAGAATCGTATTTACAGAAGGTTCTGACCCACGTATCCTGGAAGCTGCAATTCGTCTACATAAAGAAAATATTCTAGTTCCAGTACTACTAGGAAATAGAGCAGAAATTCAGGGAGCTGCATCTGCAAATGGTTGGGATATTGAAGGTCTTGAGACATTGGATCCAATCGAATACAAAAATATGCAAATGATGATTACAAAAGTAGTCGAACTTCGTAAAGGTAAATTAGACGAAGAAGCTGCTAGAGAAGCATGTCTACACAGAAACTTCTTTGGTACAATGTATGTAAAACTTGGTTGTGCAGATGGATTATTAGGTGGAGCAACATACTCTACTGCAGATACTATTCGTCCTGCGTTACAGTTGGTAAAAACAAAACCTGGAAATTCTATCGTTTCTAGTTGCTTCATTCTTATGAAAGAGGGAGCAGAACAATTAGTTATGGGAGACTGTTCTATTAATATTGACCCTACGGTTGATGACTTAGTAGAAATCACACTACAAACAGCACACACTATCCGTCAGTTTGGTATCGAACCTAAAGTAGGCTTATTATCTTACTCAACTCTTGGTTCAGCAAAAGGGGAAAGTGTTTCTAAAGTAAAAGAAGCTGCAACTCGTTTGAAACGTATGCCTTTAGATTTTGAAGTTGAAGGTGAAATTCAGTTTGACTGCTGTGTATCACCAGAAGTTGCGAAATTGAAAGCACCAGATTCAAAATGCGCTGGTAAGATCAATACCTTTATCTTCCCTAATATCGATTCAGGAAACATCGGTTATAAAATCGCATCTCGTTTAGGTGATTATGAAGCAATTGGACCAATCCTACAAGGGTTGAACTCTCCAATCAATGACTTGTCACGTGGATGTAATGCGGAAGAAGTTTACAAAATGGCAATCGTAACTGCAGCACAGAAATACATGGATATCTAATATATTACAAAACTTGTTAATCGTAAAGGTTAGCAAGTTTTTTATATGGGAAAACATCGTTAGAATTAATTTTTAAAAAATATGATTGACAAGTTACATCATAATGATATAATCAAGATGTAAAAGGTTATAACATTATAACCTAACAGGAGGTAAGATATGTACTTTGAAAACAGAACAGCCAATTATGAAAAGTATCCAAGTATTACAATTCCAAATTTGGAAGGACATGCATGGGAGGGGTACAAGAATATCTTAGAAAAAATTCAAAGAGATATTAATGATAAAGGAAACGATGTAGTTGTTGTAATTGATTACTACCATGGAACGAGAGAAAAAGAAATTTATAAAAATCTTATAGAACCATTAAAAGCGACACTTACTATGCGTTGTGAAGATGCGAAACTACCGGAAACAATTTTATCGAAAGTATTAGAGCATGAATTAAGCGATGATCGTGTCTTTGGTGTCTTGTCTACAAGAACTATGGCCGATTTCTACGATTGTGAAAAGGTAAAGGCTATAAAAGGTAAGATAGCTTCAACGAAGGGTATTAGAGTCTTATATGGTGTTGGTGCGTCTTTCATAACGAAAGGAGACATCTTGATTTACGGAGATTTATCACGCTGGGAAATACAACTTCGTTATCGTAGTAAAGAATTAGATAATTGGGGTGTTGGAAATTATGACGAAGATATCTTGAGAAAGTATAAGAGAGGATATTTTGTTGAATGGCGTGTAATGGATCGACATAAAGTAAGTATCTTTGATGAAATAGATTATATTATGGAAACAAACGTGAAGAATGAACCCAAAATGATGAGTAAAGGAGCTTTTGATGTAACACTTGATACATTTGCAAAACAACCATTTCGTCTAGTCCCATATTTTGATGAGGGAATATGGGGCGGAAGATGGATGGAAGAGGTATGTGATTTAAAACGCAGAGAAAATAATTACGCATGGTGCTTTGATGGAGTGCCTGAAGAGAATGCAATTCGAGCAACAGTATCAGGAGTAACTTTAGAATTACCTGCTATGGATTTAGTGAAACGTAAACCAATCGAAGTATTAGGAAAAAAGGTTTTCTCAAGATTTGGAGCGGAATTTCCAATACGATTCGATTTTCTTGATACGATGGGTGGAGGAAATTTATCATTACAAGTGCATCCGTTAAGTGAATATATTCAGCAAAATTTTGGTATGCATTATACACAGGATGAAAGCTATTATATCTTAGATGCAAGAGATGGAGCTTGTGTCTATTTGGGAGTGAAAGATGGAGTTAAAGAAGAAGAGTTAATACCTGCACTAGTGAAATCACAAGATGGAAAAACAGGGTTTGATGATAAGAAA
>JAVWJF010000003.1:11956-33521 GCA_036639195.1 Longicatena sp. | reverse complement strand
AAGAAAAGCCTAGAAGTCTTAAGGAAAGCTTGTTTGGACATGGAGGAATGTCCTTTACAATATTAAATGGGTTATTTATTGGAACGATTACCTTAGTTGCATTTCGATATGGTTTGAATGAATCAAGTGCGAAAGCACAAACGATGGCTTTTATGGTTTTATCTATTTCTCAATTATTTCATTCTTTGAATCTACGTTCACGAACACATTCCATATTTGAGGTAGGCATCTTAAAGAACAAATGGTTACTATTAACGATAGTGTTTGGAATTGTATTGCAAATTGCGGTATGTCAACTACCTATTTTCCATATACTATTAAAGACGGTATCTCTAGGTTGGATGGAATGGATAATTGTTATGACATTGTCTATTGGAGTAATTGTAATAAATGAGATAAGTAAATGGGTAGCAAAAGAAAAATAATATCGATTTTTATGATATAATATTGTACAAGTCGTGCAGAATAAACAGAGCGAGACGAATCCCTCTGTTTTTTCATGCGATGAAAGGAGAATGTATGAAAAAAATTATAGAAGAACGTGCGGATGATATCCCTTTGGTATTAGACGAGCATGAATTCTCACAACCGGATAACGGTAACTTACTATTGGATGTTCAAGATAAGCCACAACCATTGCAGTGGTTATTCTTGTCTTTCCAACATGTATTTGCGATGTTTGGGGCAACTATTTTGGTTCCAACATTAACAGGATTTCCTGTTTCAGTTGCATTGTTTGCGAGCGGTATTGGTACTTTGATTTATACCTTTATCACAAAACGTAAAGTGCCTGTATATTTGGGATCTTCCTTTGCGTACATAGGAGCTGTTATCATTGCGGTTGAAGCAATGAATGGGGATGTATCTGCTGCACAAACGGGACTTATGATGGTGGGACTTATTTATGTGATTGTAGCTTGCGTTGTAAAAGTGATTGGGAAAGCTTGGATTGATCGCTTGTTACCTCCAATTGTAATTGGTCCAATGATTGCGGTGATTGGATTAGGTCTTGCGGCAAATGCGGTTAAGAATGCTAGCTTTGTGGAAAATGGAGATGGACGTTCCATGTTAGTGGCGGTGGTTACCTTCTTGATTGCGGCACTTATATCTACAAAAGCAAAGGGTTTTTTCAAAATCATTCCATTTCTAGTCGCAATTTTATGTGGATATGTAATATCTCTTTGTTTAGGATTGGTAGATTTTCAAGCAGTGGTGGATGCAAAATGGTTCTCACTACCAGAATTTATACTACCATTCTCAGTGCCTGGATTCAAAACGTATAGTCTTCACTTTGGAGCTGAAACATGGGCGATTTTACCAGTTGCCTTTGTAACGATAGCGGAACATATTGGAGATCATACCGTATTAGGAAAGATTTGTGGTCGTAACTTCTTAAAAGATCCAGGTTTGGATAAAACATTGATGGGAGACGGTATTGCGACAGCAGTATCTGCATTCCTTGGTGGACCTGCAAATACGACTTACGGAGAAAATACAGGCGTTATTGGAATGACAAAAATAGCTAGTGTATATGTTACATCTGGTGCTGCTTGTATTGCCATATTATTATCCTGTGTAGGGAAAATTTCTGCGTTTATATCTACCATTCCAGTTTGTGTTCTTGGTGGTATGAGTATCTTGTTGTATGGGGTTATCGCTAGTAATGGGTTACGTGTATTAGTGGATAATCAAATTGATTTTGGAAAACAAAGAAATCTAGTAATTGCCAGTGCTATGTTAGTTATTGGATTAGGTGGAGCAATACTTCCAATTGGTTCTTTTATGACATTAAGTGGTACTGCATTATCTGCTTTAGTGGGAATTATATTAAATCTGATTTTACCAAAGCAATAGAAAAAACTCGTATGTGAAATGTATCCACATACGAGTTTTTTTACTCTTTCATCTCATCATCTTCATGATGGAAATAAGGATGCTTCCAAGAAACCATACTTGTTAATTTCATATTTATAAAGTTCTTTGGAGTGATTGTGTATAGGAATGGTAGTAGCACAGCTAATAATAGGGAATCGTTAAGTTTTAAAACAGCTGTTCCTAATAAGCAAGCAAGTGGAGCAGGCCACCCCCACTGTAATGCATTTTGATAAAATTGTCGTTCCCATCCACTATCTGGAACCCCTGAGGTTCTCCAAAGTGTTAGAAGGGTAGATAATATTGTAGCTAGTACAAAATAGCTTACAAGTGCTATACCAAGGCGTTTCCAAGAGATAACTCCTTGTTTGCGTAAGGCAATACCAACACATAAGGCAGCCATGGCACTTACTGCATAATACACGAGAGAACTACTATCGTAAATAACGGCAGCTTGATAGAAGTTGGTTGCGAAAGCAACTAACAATCCAGCCGTTGGTTCCAAAATCATAGCTACATAAGCAGTACCAATATTATCCATCCAAAATGGCAAATGGAATACATGAGCAATCTGATAGAATCCAAGGTTCAAAATCATACCTAACACCATGATGAAGGCATAACGTTTTACATTACTACGCTTTTCCATTATGCTCTTCCTCCTTTTGTTTCTTGCGTTCTAGTTTTCTTTGTTCGCGCTCTTCAATATCACGATGTATTTCTTCTAAGAAACCACCTGTAACAATACCAGCAGGCATTGCGATGACCGCAACTCCAAACAAGGAGGAAATCATACTAATTAATTTACCGACATCGGTATGTGGGAACACATCCCCATATCCAACCGTGGTCAATGCTGTCGTTGCCCAATATAACGCATCAAAGAAATTTCCAAACGTAGATTTCGGTTCATAAACAAACATAATCAACGCAGATACGATGATGTAAAATACCGCAATCAACAAGACGGATAATAAAGTCTTTCTTTCATTCTTAAACACATTTACAACATGTTGGAAACTTCTTGAGTAATGAATTACCTTTGTTAAACGTAACAAACGCAAGATCATAAAACTCTTTGGAAGTAAACCAATGGATGGAAGGATGGACAAGATATCCATAATGGCAAATGGTGTAATAGGATACATTATAAATGCCCATGGAGAATGCTTCTTCACACGATAATCATGTGTAATCCATCGTAAAATATAATCTAAGAATAATAAATAAACGGTAATTGTTTCAATGGTATTTAAAATATTATTACTTGTACGAAACATCAACGGTACGACACTTACACAAGCAATGAGCATAATATACCAATCATATGCTTTACTAAGAGGGTCGTGGTCATGTGCCTTTTCTATTAGTGTATATATTCGCTCTCTCATGTCTTACACCAATTAAAATATAAAGGCAGCTAATGGCATTAAGATATTTCCTAATAGGATGTAAAGTAATAAAATATAGAACATTCTTCTTCCATAATAACTAGCAAATGCTTTATCTTGATATTTGTTACGTATTCGATTCACATTAATAACGGTTAACGCAACCGCAAGAATGGATAGAACTCCAAAGAAGTTTACATATTCTAATAATCCTAAATCAAGAGCATCTGGTAATAAGTTAGCCCCGACCATAATATTGGATACAGTACCAAATAAAGCTGCAGGTATCATACTTAATGGATCCACATGGTGATAGCTACATAAGAATAAAGTAATCAACACCCAAGTAATCGTACCAACTAAAGCAATAAAACATTTTACATACAAACCAGCACTTGTACGATTGATTTCAATTGCGGTCATATATTCACTAGAAGTGATATCTCCCTTAATTTCTGGATCTCCCGTACTCTTTGTGGTATACCCTGTAACACCCGTACCAAAACGTGTTAAATCATATCCTGTAATGCTTAGGTTTGGATTACAACTACTAAGTTTGTCATCTCCTAAGAAATGTACTTTTTCAATTGGATAATTTGACATAAGATACATGCGTAATTGGTGAGATTCTAATGGGAATCGTTTTGTCCAATATTCCTTTGTGACAGTTACATCAACACGTACTTTTTGATAATTCATATTTCCTTCATGATAATCTTTAATAACTTCTTGTTTATTAATCGTTCCCTTATAAATACGGTAATGATTAATCATATTCAATTCAGGATCTCCCTCCCATTTGAACCAGATTTCATAAGAAGCACGGAAACTTGAACCTTTGATATTAATTTCCTTCAAGTTTTCAACGTATGTGCCAACTTCTACTTCAATGGAGTCCTGTCCTCGTTCTTCTACGGCTTGTGTATATTCCACAGGGGTTTTCATATAACTATCCCAATATTCATCCTCTGAGGTCTTATCTTTATAAAGTGTTGTGACAGCACAAGCGATGTAGGTTGTGGCTATCCCAATCACCAACAACATGGTGATCAATAGTCTTTTCTTTTGACCTTTGTCAAGTTCTTTAAACTTCATAATCTTATCTCTCCCTTTTCTATTCATATCTAAAACCTGTACGGCATCATCATTATAGCGTACTTCCTTATCGAATATAAAAAATTGCGAAAATAATTTTTACATATCTTTCCTAGCCTCTCTTTAGAGGTTAATTTTAAATATAGAAAGCAAAAAAGAATGAATTATTTCTAATAAAATGGTAAGATAGAACCGGTGATTATATGCGATTTAAACGAATTTATATAGAAGTGATCAATACGTGTAATTTATCTTGTTCTTTTTGTATACAAAATCAAAGAGAACCTAGAATTATGGAAGTTACACAGTTTTCAAATATTCTTTCACAAATGAAACCATATTGCGAATATATCTATTTGCATGTGTTAGGAGAACCCTTGTCACATCCTCAATTAAATGAACTTTTAGATGTGGCAAATGACATGGGAATACATGTGAATATTACAACGAATGGAACGTTACTAGCAAAACAAAAAGAAGTACTAAAAACACATACAATACGACAGATCAATGTATCCTTACATAGCTTTCCACAACATATGAGAGCACATTATTTTGAAGATGTATTTAGCGTATGTGAAGAACTGGCTTCTCTTGGTGTTTATATCAATTATCGATTATGGAGTATTCAAGAACAAGGATTACAAAGTGAGAGTGAAGATATCTTAAAGGATGTATTAAAACGCTATAACATGAGCAATGAGGAAGTGGATATCAAACGATTACAACGTATTTCACTTCAAAAAAACATATCACTACACTTTGAGGAAGTATTTGCTTGGCCATCGTTACAACATCCTTTTGTGAATGAAACAGGAAGGTGTTTAGGCATGAAGGATATGTGCGCCATTCTTAGTAATGGAGAAGTCGTTCCTTGTTGTTTAGATAGCAAAGGGGAATGTAGCTTGGGAAACATCTATGAACAAAGCTTTGAGGATATCATCACTTCTTCCAAAGCACAAACAATCGTAGAAGGATTTTTTAAAGGGAAAATAGAAGAGGAACTTTGTAAACATTGTTCCTATCGTTTACGATTTTCAAAATAGGAGGAAGCGTATGCCATATTTTCAAAAAGAAGATTGTCAGATATATTATGAAACGTTTGGAGATTCTTCAAAGGAAGCCTTGTTGATGTTACATGGGAATGGAGAGAATGGCGCAATTTTCGAAAAACAAATCGCCCACTTCTCTAAAAACTATTACGTAATTACGATGGATATGCGAGGGCATGGGAAATCATCACTAGGAACTACACCTTTAAATTTTGATGTATTTTCACAAGATGTACTTGCTATGCTTGATCTTTTACACATGGAACAAGTTCATATTCTTGGATTTAGTGATGGAGGAAATACAGCGATTCAATTTGCATTGTCTTATGGAAACCGTGTAAAAAGCATCATTGCTAATGGGGCAGATCTTAATACCAAAGGAATTAAGGGGCATATCCAATTCTTTATTGTGCTCGCTTATTGGATGATATTTGTATGTTCACATTGTTTTCATAGCTTGAAAAAAAGAGAACAAGTAATGGGGTTAATGGTACGTTATCCGCATATTACATACGAGCAATTGGAAACTATTGAAATACCTGTACTTGTACTTGTGGGACATAAAGATATGGTGAAAGAAGAACATTCTAAATCCATCGCAACGCATGTAAAACATGGAGAACTTGTTATCTTGCAAGGAAGTCACTTTATTTATAAAGACTGTCCACAAGAATACAATCAAGCCATTGAAAAGTTTCTTACAAGTCAAGGGCAATAGATTGCGAGTTTCTTTCTAATCCGTTATACTTATAGATAGATGGTGATTCAATGGAACTGAAGGATTTACGAATTTCAGATAAGAAAATAGAGATTCTACATACAATGAATGTCTTCCAAGCGGAAGACCTTTTGACATACTATCCTTTCCGTTATGAAGAAATGGCAATTACTCCACGAACTACATGGGAAAAAGATCAAAAAATAACAATAGAAGCCATCATCCTTTCTAGAGCACGTGTGATTCGCTTCAAAGGAAAACAAAGTGTTACGAAGTTTAAAGTACTATATGAGGAAGAAGAGTTTGATATCTCCTTGTTTAATCGACCTTGGGTGAGTACCTTCACGGTTGGAAAATCTATCACTATCATAGGAAAGTATGATGGTGGAAGTCGTATTACCGCTTTACAATATAACTTTCAACCCTTACAGGAGCAATTAGGTATCCATCCAGTGTATAACTTAAGGGATGGTATAACACAAAAAGATATTCAAAAATATATAGAAAAAGCATTTGTACAATTACAAGATCAAATACAAGATTTTGTACCAGAAATATTCAAAGAGAAATATAAGTTGATGAATCGAAAAGATGCCTTATATCACATTCATCATCCACAAAATAGAAACGCTCTTAAACAAAGTTTACGACTTCTAAAATATGAAGAGTTTCTTCGTTTTCAACTTGCTATGCAAGCGATTAAGGCAAAAGAAAAAGCCGTTATGCATGGACATCAAAAGGAATTTTTAGTGGAAGAAGTCATGGACTTAAAACATACGTTATCCTTTGAATTGACCAATGATCAAAATAAAGTTATTGAAGAAATATTGGATGATTTAAAAAGCGATAAAGTTATGTATCGTATGGTACAAGGAGATGTTGGGTGTGGAAAAACGCTTGTTGCGGCTTTTGGTTTATATGCGTGTGTATTAGCGCATAAACAAGCTGCCTTTATGGCACCTACAGAAATTCTAGCAAAACAACATTACCAAAATTTAAAGAAAACATTTCAAGATATAGAAATTGAAATTGAAGTGTTATACAGCAGTTTAAAGCCAGTAGAAAAGAAAGAAATCTTACGTAGACTAAAAGACAATGAAATTGATATCTTAATAGGAACGCATGCATTGTTTCAAGAAGACGTTGATTTTTATGACTTAGGTATGGTGGTTGCGGATGAACAACATCGTTTTGGTGTATCCCAACGTAGACGATTATTGGAAAAAGGGGATAAAGTTGACTTCTTATTGATGAGTGCAACACCAATTCCAAGAACGCTTGCGATTTCTTTATATGGAGATATGGATGTATCCACCATTCAAGAATTACCAAAAGGACGCATGAAAGTAGAGACAAGATTGATCCGTTCTAAATCTATGGCGCCTATCTTAGAAGATGTACTAGAGAAGATAGATCAAGGAAATCAATGTTATGTAGTATGTCCTGCCATTGAAAAAAATGAAGACTATGATATGCGTAATGTGATGGATATTTATGAAGGAATGTGTCAATCCTTAGGAAGACGCTATCAAATTGGACTATTACATGGTAGAATGAGTCCGCAAGAAAAAGATGATGTGATGGAACGTTTTGTAAGTGGCAAGATTGATATCTTGGTTTCTACGACCGTTATCGAAGTTGGTGTTGATGTGAAGAATGCCAATATTATGGTTATTTATGATGCCCATCGTTTTGGATTGAGTCAAATTCATCAGCTACGTGGTCGAGTAGGTCGTGGAGATAAGGCAGGGTATTGTTATCTCTTGACAAGCAGTAGTGATCCAGATAGTTTAGCACGTATGAAGATATGTGAGAAAACAAGTGATGGATTTGAAATTGCACGTGCAGATTTACAACTAAGAGGACCTGGTGATATCTTAGGAACCCGACAAAGTGGAGTACCTGGTTTCATCTTAGGAGATGTGATTCAAGATAGCAATATCTTAGAAGTGGCACGAGATGATGCCACCTACATACTGAAACATATGGAAGAAGCATCTTACGAAGCAATTCGTAACTACTTGAAAACTACAATTGATAGTGGAACATATTTGGATTGATGATATAATAAGAGACAATAAGGAGTGGAAACTATGCATACGATATTTGATTGGCTAAAAGAAAGAAATATCCATATTATTAATAAAGAATTAGTGAACGAGGCATTGACACATTCCTCTTATGTAAATGAACATAAAGCATTGGATTGTGATAATGAAAGATTAGAATTTATGGGAGATGCGGTATTGCAGTTGTGGTCGACTCAAAAACTGTTTAAATTAGAACCGATTTTGAGTGAAGGACAAATGACAACGCTTCGTGCCCAACTTGTTTGTGAAGAAGCCTTAGCTGAGTACAATCGTACTCTTGGTTTAGGAAAGTACCTTCGTTTAGGCGTTGGGGAAGAAAAAACAGGTGGACGTGAACGTGATTCCATTCTTGCGGATATGTTTGAAGCATTGTTAGGCGCAATTTATTTAGATCAGGGAATGGAAGCTGTAAATATTATATTAGAGAGTGTGTTAACACCAGCAATCAATCAACCCAAAAGTGAAAGAGTGATTGATTATAAGACAAAGCTACAAGAATACATACAATCCGATTCACGTAAAACCGTGCATTATGAAACAGTCAATGTACTTGGACCTAGTAACAAACCTGAATTTGAAGTCGTCGTTAAATTAGATGAAATCAATTTGGGTAGAGGTAAGGGTTTCTCAAAAAAACGTGCAGAACAAATGGCTGCGAAAGATGCATTTGAAAAAATGGCAAAATAGATACCGGTTTGGTATCTATTTTCTGGTTCATTAGGATATATATAAGAGGTGAGTGTAATGAAACAATATAACTTTGATGAAGTAATCGAAAGAACAGGTACAAGCAGTGTGAAATGGGAAGCAGATTTTCATACACAAGCAAAACAGATTTATCCACTATGGGTGGCAGATATGGATTTTGCATGTTGCGATGAGATTATAGATGCTCTTCATAAACGCGTGGATGAACGTATTTATGGATACAATAAAGGATTCGATGAGGAATATAAAGAGGTCGTAAGTTCTTGGTTTAAGAAACGTTTCGATTGGATTGTGGATAAGAATGCAATCTTTCATTGTGGTGGGATAGTATCTGCAATTGCGTATGCATTGGAAATCTTAAGTGATGAACAAGATGGCATTATCATTCAAACACCTGTATATCATCCATTCCGTAAAAAAATAGAAGCAACGAAGCGCAAGGTTGTGGAAAACCCTCTTATAAATACAGCGGGATACTATACAATGGATTATGTAACTTTAGAACAACAGATGAGTCGAAGCGATGTAAAAGGTATGATTCTTTGTTCCCCTCATAATCCTGTGGGAAGAGTTTGGAAAGAAGAAGAGTTGTTGCGTGTGGTTGAAATTGCGAAGAAATATGATAAATGGATTATATCGGATGAAATCCATTGTGATATTATACGTAGCAATCAACAACACATCCCTTTGTTGAAGTTGTGTAAGGATTACATACATCGTATCATCGCATGTACTGCACCTAGTAAAACCTTTAATTTAGCAGGTCTTCAAAACAGTAATATCATCCTTCCTAATAAAGAATATCAAACTTTATGGAAAGAGTATGTACAAGAACGACTTTCCATTTCTACTCCTAATAGTTTTGCGCTTAGTGCATGCATTGCGGCATATGAACATGGAGAAGAATGGCTACAACAAGTAAATACGTACATCGATGAAAACATTCGTTGTGCAACAGAGTATTTAAATACGCACTTAAAAGATGCAGTAGTGACGTATCCAGAAGGAACGTATTTGTTATGGGTGGATGTGAGAGCGTACTGTCAGGATGAGAAAAAACTGGAACAAGCATTACGATCACATGGCGTCATATTGAATGAGGGCTATATCTTTGGAAAAGAAGGTTCATGTTTTGAAAGAATCAATGTTGCCTGTCCCAAAGATTTGTTAATGCGTTGTCTTGAAGTGTTCACAACAGTGATAAAAGAAGTATAGAAAGGATGTTTGTATGTTATATTTACAATATATTATATTAGCGATTTTTGTAGTGTTTTTTTCTGTCAGACTATCGTATTATGTGGATTGTCTAGATAAGAAAACATCTTTATCAGGTGCGTTTATTGGTGGGGTTTTATTAGCTGCCGTAACATCACTTCCTGAGTTATTTACATCTCTTACAGCGGTGTTGGCTTTACAACAACCAAGTCTTGTACAAGGAAATGTATTAGGAAGTAATATCTTTAATCTTTGTGTAATTGGAGGTCTGATGTTGTTTAGTGTGCGAAGATATCAAAGTGCATCCTTATCCAAATCACACACATCTACTCTGCTGTATGGAATTGTAATGTACGCGCTTGTGTTCCTGGCAATTCTTTATCCTCAAGAAATTCGTCTTGGCTTCTTAAATGTGAACCTTATGTCCATTCTTATTCTAGTAGTATATGCAATCAATGTGAAATTCATGGGCAATGATGAAAGTGTTCAAAATGAAGAAACAATTTATATTTCACTTACTTTAAAACAAATCGTAATTCGTTTTATCGCATATAGTATTGCGCTTGTCATAGTTTCTATTTTATTGACAACGGTAACAGATAAAATAGCAGATGAATTAAACTTAGGCGCAACAGTTGCTGGAGCTATCTTCTTGGGCGTGGCAACATCACTTCCAGAACTTAGCGCATCCGTGAATCTTGTACGCATCGGTAATTTCAACGCCTCTTTTGGAAATATTGTAGGAAGTAATTTTATTTAATTTCATCATTCTTTGTTTTGCGGATGTAATCTTCTTAAAGGGAAGTATCTATATTCATGAGACACAAGTGTTGAACTTATTAGGGTTTGGTGTGTTATCTATGATTGCGACTTTAGGGGTGATTAAGTTTAAGAAGCATCGCGTACTTGTCTTATTATGTAGTGTATTGATATTAGCTTCGTATGTAACAAGTATCGTGTTGTCTATTTAAGAAAGAATAAAAACAAAAGAAAGTAAAAGGATAACGCAATAAGGTTGTCGTAGGATACATATATTGTGTTCTACGGCTTTTTTACAGTTATGAACAGGAGTAGAAAGAACAATCTTTTTATTACGAGATAGCTTTCTATTATTTGTGTTTCTTTCTTCGCAATTTAGCTTGAGTTGCTATTTCGCTTAATTCTTCCTTTGATAATTCAGGTAAGTGTTCTAGTTTATCGAGGAACAACATCATACTTTCGTCTGATTTCATCTTCATGATTTCTGTATAATAGCTTACCAATACACCAGGAATAAGCGCAATCACTATGATGCCATAGAGCGCAATTACAACAATGATAATTCTTCCAATGAGTGTAGTCGCAGTAAAGTCTCCAAAGCCTATTGTGGTAACTGCGGTAAAACAAAACCATAAAGCATCTCCGTATGATTGGATGCCAGGCTCTACTAACAAAATGAAGAATGCGGCTATTAACGTAAACCCTATAAATGAGGTGACGATTTTATCGGTGTTTGTGAATCTTAAGATTCGTATGAATACGCGAGAATTTTTCATTCGGAAGTACTCCTTTTCTGTTCTTATCTATTTATCATTATACCGTATAGAAACGATTCAAGAAAAGGAAAATGAGAAATGCATAAAGTAATTAAAATTTCATTGAAAATATGGTATCATATAGAAAGTGGAAATGAGGTATTTGATGGAATTAAAATTGATAGATTTAGTGCGTAAAATAGATGAGAACTATTCCGATTTAGGATACTTTGAAGATGGTTCTTTTACTATGAAGCCAGTATATATGAAGGGTAGTAATACGTTACGATTGGATGTTCGTTTAAAGACTCCTTTACCATATGAGGTATGGGATGTTTTTTGTGTACGATTGATGAAAGCGACACGTTGTAAAGTAGATATGCATATTCAATGTGATCAACCGAGTGCGGATGTTTTAAATGTTTCCAACTATATACATCATTTCGTTAGTTTACAACCTCATTTAAAATTGTTTTCTGAGTTCCTTCCTAAAATTGAAGAGGATAAATATGTTATCTATCAAATTGGGGATGAAGCTTGTAAAGATAAGGCAATTCAAAATAAGCATTTAGTAAAAGATTTTCTTGCGAAGTGTGGATTTGATTTAGAGGTTCATGTGGAAGATATGAAAATTACACAGAACGTACAAAGTGTACGTGTACGTGATGATGCGCCAAAACCTATGAAAGTCTTTGAAGAAAAAAAGGCGATGAACTTTAAACCGAAAGGGAAAAAGGGATTGGATCAATATATGGCATTCTCTATTCATGATATTAGCGAAGAATGTCACGGCGTAAAGATACAAGGGAAAATATTTGAGAGTGAAACAAGAACTCTACGTACAGGGAAAGATATTCAAACGTTATGGATTGCGGATGAAGATGATGCGATTGTCATGAAACGTTTTGAACGTGGTGCCATTACAAAAGAGGTACTGGGTGAAATCAAGGTAGGAGATATGGTCATTGCTTATGGAAAGGTAGAGTTTGATTCTTTTTTGCGTGACCTTGTATTTATGCCAGATGTTATTGAGAAAATTCATGAAGTAAAACGTGTGGATGAGGCAGAGGTAAAACGGGTAGAATTGCATGTACATACCAAGCTTTCAGAAATGGATGGCGTTTGTAATATTGAAGAGTATATCAATGCGGCAAATGATTGGGGAATGGATGCGGTCGCATGTACGGATCATTTAGTCTTTCAGTCATTCCCAAAAGCACAACACAAAGTATCTGCCATTAATAAAGGTAGAGAAAAACCGTTTAAAATGATTTATGGGATTGAAATGAACATGGTAGATCCTAAGTTACAGATTGTACGCAATATCGCAGATATCGAGTTAGAAAAAGGAACGTATTGTGTATTTGACTTAGAGACTACGGGGTTATCAAGTCGATTTGATCATATCATTGAATTTGGTGGTCAAATTGTGAAGGACCGTGCTTGTGTAAAAAGTTTACAGATGTTTATTAAACCACCTGTTCCTTTGAGTGCGTTCACTACGGAATTAACGGGTATCAGTGAAGAGCATATGAAAGATGCCAAGCCGTTTGCGCAGTGTATTGATGAAATCCTTGAGTTTATTGGGGATAGCATCTTGGTTGCGCATAATGCAAGCTTTGACTACAACTTTTTGAATGATGAACTCGCTCGTATCGGAAGACCTCCATTGATGAATCCGGTTATCGATACATTGGATTTAGCAAGAAGTATGCAAGCGGATCGTAAAGGATATCGTTTAGGACAGATTGCTCGTTCTTATGGTATTCGATATGATGAAGATGTTGCCCATCGTGCGGATTATGATGCGGAAGTATTAGCACAAACATATATGAATATGTTGAATGACTTAAAGGAAATCAAGAATCTACAAGAACTTCAAGATATGCAAAGTGATGGAAGCTTTCGAAAAGTACGTACCAAACACGTTACGATTCTTGTGAAGAATATGGCTGGTTTAAAAGAACTTTTTGAATTAGTGACATTATCGCATACGGATTATTTGGCCTATAACAGTAAGTCTACTAACAACATAGTGGCGGAACCAAGAATTGTACGTAGTGAAATTGAAAAACGTAGAAGAAATGGAAACTTGTTAATTGGTTCTAGCTGTTTAAATGGCGAAGTGTTTGATATGGCACAGACGCGTAATGAAGAAACATTGTTGGAAGTGATGCAGTTCTATGATTATATCGAAATACAACCGTTGGGGAATTATAAGCATTTGATTGAACGTGATTCCATAGGAAGTATGGATCGTTTGAAAGAAATCTTACAATCAATTATGGATGCGGCTAATAAGTTAGGAAAAAGAATCGTGGCTACTGGGGATTGTCATTATGTACATCCAAATCAAAAAATGATTCGCGATATTTATATTTCATCCCAAGCAATTGGTGGAGTACGTCATCCTTTATATATCTACAATCAAGAAAAACGACGTAAAATTAAAGCGCCAAGCCAACACTTCCTTACAACAAATGAAATGTTGAAAGAATTTGAATGGGTTGGAAATAAAAAGGCATATGAGTATGTAGTGGAGAATACCAATGCAATCGCAGATATGATAGAGTTGGTATTACCAGTAAAAGATCGTTTGTATCCACCAGATATCGAAGGATCTGATCAAAAGCTAATTGATATATGTTATGAAAATGCACATAAGAAATATGGGCCTAATTTACCTGAAATTGTGGAAGAGCGATTGAAGCGAGAATTGGATAGTATTATTGGACATGGTTTCTATGTGGTTTACTATATCTCTCATCTTCTTGTGAAGAAGAGTTTGAATGATGGGTATTTGGTTGGCTCGCGTGGTTCGGTTGGTTCTAGTTTTGTTGCGACGATGTCGGAGATTACTGAGGTAAATCCACTCGCACCGCACTATGTGTGTCCAAAGTGTCATTATGTAAAATTCTTTACAGATGGAAGTGTGGCGGATGGATTTGATTTGCCTGATATTCAGTGTCCAGAGTGTGGCGAAACCATTCGTGGAGATGGACATGATATTCCATTTGAAACGTTCTTAGGTTTTGAGGGGGATAAAGTTCCCGATATCGATTTGAACTTCTCAGGAGATTATCAACCAACAGCACATGCATATACCAAAGAAGTATTTGGTGATGATCACGTATATCGAGCAGGTACCATTGGTACTGTTGCGACACAGACAGCCTTCGGGTATGTAAAAGGATATGAAGAGGAAATGGGTATTGAGGGTACTATGCGTAATGCGCAAGTACTTAATCTAGCAAAAGGGTGTGAAGGTGTAAAACGTACTACAGGACAACATCCTGGTGGTATCATTGTTATTCCTTTGGATTTGGATGTGCATGATTTCACTCCTGTGCAATATCCTGCCAATAACCCTTATGCCGATTGGAAGACGACCCATTTTGAATTCCATGACATTCATGATAATGTATTAAAGTTTGATATTTTAGGACATGTCGATCCAACTGCAATGAAAATGTTGGAAAGAATCAGCGGTATTGATCCAGTAAGTATTCCAATGAATGATCCAGCAACTATGAGTATCTTCTCTAAAGTAGATGCTTTAAAAATTGATACATCAAGATCTACAGAGAAGACAGGAGCTGCGGGATTGCCAGAGTTTGGGACACCGTTTGTACGTGGCATTTTGGAACTTACACAGCCAACGACCTTTGATGAACTTCTAAAGATATCCGGATTGTCCCATGGTACCGATGTTTGGTTGGGAAATGCCAAGGATTTAATCGATCAACAAATCTGTACCTTGAAAAGTGTTATAGGTTGTCGAGATGACATCATGGTATATTTGTTGCATAAAGGGCTTGCGCCAAAACTATCCTTTACAATCATGGAATCTGTACGTAAAGGTAAAGGATTAAAAGATGAATGGATTCCAGAAATGAAAAAGTGTGGAGTGGAAGATTGGTATATTGATTCTTGTTTGAAAATCAAGTACATGTTCCCGAAAGCCCATGCGACGGCATACGTTATGATGGCCATTCGTATCGCATGGTTTAAAGTGCATAAACCACAATACTATTACTGTATGTTTTTCTCTATTCGTTGTGATGCTTATGATATTGAAACAATGATTAAGGGGGAACAAGCAATTCGTCGTAAGATGACGGATATCGATGATCGTTTAAAAGATAACAACTTAAAACGTGATGTGACAAAGAAAGATAAAGATATTTACAATACACTTGAGTTAGCACTAGAAATGGTACTGCGTGGTTTCTTTTTTGAAAATATCGATTTGAATCGTTCTGCGTCCAATGAGTTTATTGTAGATCCAGAAAATGAAGCACGCATCATACCTCCTTTTACATCCATCGATGGACTTGGAGAGAACGTTGCGGATACAGTGATTGAAGCACGTAAAAATGGTCCTTTCTTATCAAAAGAAGACTTGCAAAGACGTACATCATTAAGTGGAACACTAGTAAAGAAACTAGAATCCATGGGTGTGCTTGAAGGCTTGCAAGATGAGAACCAAATGGCATTGTTTTAAGAACAGGGAAACCTGTTCTTTTTGTATGTAAGAGTAGAAGGGTTTTTCAAAAGAGAATGTGATGAATTTTAAACAAGTTTTCGTATCAGACTTAAAATACAGGGGTATTGAAAAATATCCTTCCTTTTTTTATGAAAAATTCTACTTATACGAAAGGGCGGGAAGATTTTCAAATCTTAATAAAAAAACATAAAAAATATATATACAAAATATAGAGAAAAGGGTATAATGGTGGTAGATAGTAGCGCAAAGTGGTAGAAAGTGGAGGAAATGGCTTATGTTCATGGGTGAATACGCTCATAATATTGATAAAAAAGGTCGTATTATTATCCCAGCCAAATTCCGTGAGGAACTTGGTGAACAGGTAATTGTCACAAGAGGTCTTGATGGCTGTCTTACGATCTATACCAATGAGCAATGGCAGACAATTTATGAACAGTTGTTAAAACTGCCTTCTACAAAAAAAGATGCTCGTATGTTTGTACGTATGATGACGAGCAAAGCTGCTGAATGTGAAATTGATGGTCAAGGACGTATCTTGATACCTGCACCGCTCATTCGTATCGGTGAATTGGTAAAAGAATGTATGGTCATTGGTGCTGCTAATCATGTAGAAATTTGGTCCAAAGAGAAATGGGATCCAGTGGATGATGAAGCAAATGCGACGTTTGAAGAAATCGCAGAAAATCTTACGGAGTTCATGTTATGAGTAAACATTACAGTGTTCTCTTAGAAGAATGTATCGAAGGATTACATATAAAATCCGATGGTATTTATGTAGATGGAACCTTGGGAAGAGGTGGACATAGTTGTGAAATACTAAAACATATTCCACAAGGTCACCTATATGCGTTCGATCGAGATGAAACAGCAATTGCAGAATCTACACAACGTTTACATGAAATTGGTGACAATTTCACCCTGATTCATAATCAGTTTTCAAACTTGAAACAGGAATTACATAAATTAGGCATTGAACATTTTGATGGTATGTTACTAGATTTAGGAGTTTCATCTCCACAATTTGATGATGCACAACGAGGCTTTAGTTATCGTTACGATGCGTTATTGGATATGCGAATGGATCAAACACAAGCAATTAGTGCTTATGATATCGTTAATACATATGATTATCATGAATTGGTTCGTATCTTCTATCAATATGGAGAAGAAAACTTCGCTAAACAAATCGCAAGAAAAATTGAAAAACAAAGAGAAACAAAACCAATAGAAACAACCTTTGAGTTGGTAGATGTCATCAAATCTGCTTTACCATCCAAAGTGCTAAACAAAAAAGGACATCCTGCAAAGAAAGTATTTCAAGCAATACGAATTGCGGTGAATGATGAACTAAAAGAAATTGAGTTAGTCCTACAGGATGCACTAGATATGTTAAATGTAAATGGAAGACTCTGTGTGATATCCTTCCAATCCTTGGAAGATCGCATTGTAAAAGAAGCATTCCATAAAGTTGCGACACCTAAAAAAGTGGATAAACGTATTCCTATCCTTCCAAAGGATATGGAAGAAGTACCATTTCGTTTGGTGAATCGCAAACCTATTACAGCGAATGAAGAAGAACTAGAAGAAAACAATCGTTCTCATTCCGCTAAACTTCGAATAATTGAAAGAGTAAGGTGAGTTATATGGCGAAGGCAAAATTAGTAAAAAGAAAAAGAAGATTAAGAATCGAGGCAATAGCGACATTAGTATTTACATTGTCAATTTTTATGTATCTTGGCGCTATTTTTGGACTTCAGTCATACAATATTATGTTGCAAAAAGAAGCACAAAATATTCAAGAAAAGGCAGGCACTTTAAAAGCTGCTGTCGCAAATCTTGAAACGGATGTAAATAACCTTGAAAACCGCGAACGAGTGGTAGGTATGGTTGAATCCGAAGGAATTAGCTATAATCAAGGAAATATAGTGACAATCGAAGATGAGTCTTCCAAGTAATAAAGGCGTGATTAAATGAATCCCAAAAGAAGCAATCGAACCTTATTTTTTACACTAATCATAATGGGGATCATTGGAGCAATCGTTATTTCCAATGTCCTTTTTACTATGGTTACACATACGCATCTACGTAGTGGTATCAATATAAAGGAATACAAAGATTCTTCTATTTCAAATACGAATGTCATTAAGGCAAAACGTGGAACCATTTATGATCGTTCAGGTGAAGTAATCGCACAGGATGAAGATTCTTATACAATCATTGCGTATCTAGATAAATCGCGTAAAGGGATTGGTGATAAGCCAGCCTATGTTGCGGATGTTCGTAAAACCGCAAGACTATTAGCAACGAAACTTGATATGAGTGAAGATGACATTTATCAAAAACTAAGTGACGCTAAGGAAAAAGGGAGCTATCAAACCTATTTAGGTACAAAAGGAAAGAATTTAAGTACGAATGTTAAAGAAGGCATTGAATCTTTAGAATTACAGGGGATTTCCTTTGAAAAGTCTGTAAAAAGAAATTATCCAAATGGTATATTTGCTTCACAACTTGTTGGATTTGCACAATATAGTGATACAGATGAAATGCTAACAGGTGTACAAGGACTTGAAAGTACATTAAACGAGTATTTGACTGGGACAGATGGATTAGAAACCTATCAAAAAGATGTGAATGGAAATATCATTCCAGGTACACCATATACAAAAGAATATGAACAAGATGGAAATAATGTAACCCTAACTCTTGATCGAAACGTTCAACTTACGTTACAGAGCAGTCTTCAAAAGACGGTGGAAAAATCAGGTAAAATAGGTTGGGGAATTGTCATGGAAGTGGAAACTGGAAAAATATTAGGATATGCATCGTATCCGACATATGATTTGAATACACGAGAAGGCTCTGCAGAAAATGGAACCAATGTCCCTGCTATGTACCTTTATGAACCTGGTTCTGTTATGAAGGGAATCACATATGCGGCCGCAGTTGATTCTGGGGTATATCCTTATGACACAAATTTTACAAGTGGAACTTTCTATTATAATGTAGATGGAGATGGTAAAATTTATCGTACCTCCGCAAATGATGGACCCTATGCGGCGATTAAAGATGCACAAGGAACAAACCATGGTACTTTATCATTTGATAAAGGATTTACTATTTCGAGTAATATTGGGATTTGTGAGTTACTTACAAGGTATATGAATCCAGAGGTATACAAAGAGTATGTAGAAAAGTTTGGTTTTGTAAAACAAGTTGCAATTCCTTTTGTGAACAATGAGGCTGGTGGCATGAGTTGGACTTATCCATCCGATAAATTATCTGTTGGATTTGGACAGGCAATACAAATCAATGCACTCCAAATGGCACAAGCTTATACAGCAATTTTAAATGATGGGAAAATGGTGCGTCCATATGTTGTAGAACGTATTACAGATGCCAACTCCAATAAAATCATCAAACAATATGGTACCAAACAAGTAGGTACTCCGATTTCACAAAAAACGAGCGAATATATGCGCAGTTTGATGAAGACGGTTGTGGAAGATAATAAAGGGACAGGACAAGCGTATCGTTTAGATGATGTAAGTGTCATTGCGAAAACTGGTACAGGGGAAGTCGCTACGGCAGAAAAAGGATATAATTCAGGAATTTGGACAAGTTCTGTTATGATGGCAGCGCCTTATGATGATCCAAAAGTCATGGTGTATTATTGTTTCCAAGGTTCTGATATCCTTGATTTTGATCGTTCTCCTATGAAAGATGTTATGCGTGCAGCACTTGTCGCAGCGAATGTTTCTAGTGGCGCAAATGCATCCGAAGAAAAGAAAACATATTCCGAATGGAAAGATTATACAATGCCTTCTATTACCAACCATACTTTAGAGTATGCGAAAAATAAGCTAGTGGATATGAGGGTTGGACAGATTGTAATCGGTGATGGAACAAGTGTAGTTAAGCAGTATCCTGCAAGTAATTCTACGATTGTATCGAATCAAAATGTCTTTATCTTAACCGATGGGGCAGTTATCACGATGCCAAACATGAGTGGTTGGACAAAGAAAGATATTACTGCGTTTTGGGAATTGACCGGCATTTCTGTAGAAATGGATGGTTCAGGAGTTGTGGTGAGTCAAGATATCGCAGAAGGTAAGACGATTGATAAAGATAGTATCATAAAAGTAAAAATGGAATAAATGAGCACTCGAGTCCTTGGATTCGAGTGTTTTTTATTTCGTTATCATTTTTTATATGTCTTTGTCATAAGATACAACGAGGTGATATCATGATCCGTGGTAAAGTAAAGAGTCGAATACATATTATATTCTTATGTGCAATGATGATATTTGCATGCATCTTAGGTAAGCTTGGGTACGAACAAATTTTTCATCATACGGATATCATGGAAAAAGCCTTAAATCTTTGGGAGAGGGATTTTACGGTGGCAGGATTACGTGGATCAATTCTTGATAAAAATGGAACTGTACTCGCTCATGATATCCCAAGTACATCGGTTATGGTGGTGCCTGCCCAAATTACAGACGCAAGTGGTACAGCGAAACAACTTGCGAAGATACTAGAAGCAGATGAAAAAAAGATTTATGAAACGATTAGTAAAAAGGTAAGTACACAAAAGATACAACCAGAAGGAAGGCTAATTAGCAATGAGAAAGCAAATGCATTAGAGGCTTTGGATTTGCCAGGAGTATACTTAGTACAAGATTCCTTGCGTAATTATCCTAACAACAATTATCTTGCGCAAGTATTGGGTTTTACTGGGATTGATAATCAAGGACTTGCGGGTTTAGAGTTACAATACAATGATATTCTTACTGCACAAAGTGGTGCCTTAAACATTCCATTTGATGCGAAAGGACACAACGTTGAATTATACAATGAATCTTATGAGGCCCCTGGAAGAGGGATGGATGTTGTTTTAACCATCGATGCGAAGATACAAGATATCGTAGAGCGAGAAATGAACAATCTTGTGAAACGATACAAGCCGAAGAGTTGTTTAGCACTAGCGATGAATCCAAAAACAGGAGAGATATTGGCGATGGTATCTAAGCCAGACTATAATCCAAATAAATATCAAGAGTATTCTAGTGATATTTATAATCGAAATCTTCCTATTTGGATGAGTTATGAGCCTGGTTCTACTTTCAAGTCAGTAACCTTTGCGTCAGCTTTAGAATTAAATTTGTTTGATATGTTTAAAGATACCTACTATGACAAAGGGTATGAAATGGTAGGGGGTGCTAGAATCAAGTCTTGGAAAGCTGGAGGACATGGACAACAGACGTTCTTACAAGTGCTTGAGAACTCTAGTAATCCAGGGTTTGTGGAAATCTCTAGACGTTTAGGGTTAGATAATGAATATGAGTATGTGAAAAAATTTGGATTCGGAGAGAAGACAGGGATAGATTTACCTGGAGAATCTAA
>JAVWJF010000003.1:0-11946 GCA_036639195.1 Longicatena sp. | reverse complement strand
AAGAGTGCGATGGGAGAAGTAGAACAAGCAACCGTAGCCTTTGGACAAGGGTTGAGTGTAACACCAATTCAGTTAGTTACTGCATTCTCTGCGATTGTGAATGGAGGCACTTTATATGAACCATATATTACAAAAAGTATCAATGATCCGATTACCCATGATCCGATATTAGAATATAAACCAACCATCAAACGTAAAGTAATTAGTGAAGATACAAGTAAGAAAATGCGTTATGCATTAGAGAGTGTTGTAGCCAATGGTGGTGGGAAACAAGCCTATTTAGAAGGATATAAAATCGGTGGGAAAACAGGAACTGCACAAAAGGCAGAAAATGGAGTTTATTCAAGTTCTAGTTATATTCTATCTTTCTTATCTGCGGCACCAATTGATGATCCTGAAATCGTACTTTATATTGCGGCCGATAGTCCACAAAACAATATTCAATACGGGGGTACGGTGATTGCGCCAATCGCAAAAGCTTGTTATGAGGATATCTTGCCTTATTTAGGAGTCAAGAAAGTAGACGATCAAATACCAAAGAAATTGGTATGGCCAGAAACAGAAAATATCAAAGTTGCGAATTTCGTTGGGAAGAAGAAAAAAGATGTAGTACAAGAAGGTGTACGTTTTAGTTTTATTGGTGAAGGAGATACTGTGTTAGAACAAATGCCAGAAGCTGGCACAACCTTCAGTTCACAGGGAGGGGAGGTTTGGATTTATCTTGGAGACGATAACGTTAAGTAAACTATTGGAAGCACTACAAATTCCTTGTCAAGATAATAGGGTTGTAAAAGGGATCAGTGACCATAGTAAAGAAATCCAAAAAGATTGGGTATTTGTGTTACGTGATCATAGTGAACATGCGAAAGAATACGCAAAGGAAGCATTAAAGAATGGTGGAGTTGTGTTATGTGATCAAGAACTGCAACAAGAACATGTATATAGAGTGGCACATATTGAATTTGTTGTAGGGGTGTTGATCAATAGGTTTTATGGAGACTTATGTACTGCGTTATGTGTTATTGGGGTAACGGGAACAAGTGGGAAAACAAGTGTTGCCTCTTATATTACACAATTATTGGAAATGGAAGAGAAAAGGGTATTGCAGATTGGGACTGGATTTATAAAATATCATCAACTGATAGAAAGAACACATAATACGACTCCTGGGTGTTTTCAACTCGCGCAATGGTTTCAAAAGGCATTGGACTTTGGATGTGATTATATAGTAATGGAAGTAAGTTCACATTCAATTGATCAAAATCGTATACGTTTTATCAACTTTGATATGATTTTATATACTAATATCACACGAGATCATTTAGATTATCATTTAACTTCAACACATTATCGCTATACAAAGTTTAAATTGCGTCAATACTTAAAGACCAATGGCGCCATCATTTATAATGCAGATATGCCATATATGCAAGAACTTGTTCATCTAGCGAATTATAATTGTATTTGTTTTGGTATGGATCAAGCACATTTTCCTATTCGTAAAGTTATGCTTAGTGATCATGATATTGCGTTTGAGGTTCAAGGATATCCATATCGTGCGCCTTTGTTGGGAATGATCAATGTTTATAATTTATGTGAAGCATTGATAGCGGTGCATCGATTAGGGACAAGTTATGAGCGTTTACAAGACTTGGTTGGTGGAATGGAGGGTGTTGCGGGAAGAATGGAACTAATAGAGGCAAATGATTTTTATATTTGGTTGGATTATGCGCATACCTATGATGCGTTAAAGAATCTTTTAGAATTTGCGAATCTTGTGAAAAAGGGAAGAATCATAACACTGATTGGATGTGGGGGAGATCGCGATCGTAGTAAACGTCCTATGATGGCGGATGTAGCCTCTACGTATAGTGATATTGCGATTTATACAAGTGATAATCCTAGAGGAGAAAGTGTATATAAAATTCTAGAAGATATGTGTCTTCATCCACATGATAATGTAAGGATTTTTGAGAATCGTTATTTTGCGATAAAACATTCTGTTAAAATTGCCCAAAAAGATGATATAATAATAATCGCTGGAAAAGGAGACGAGGATACCATCACCATTCGTGGAGTGGAATACCCCTTTTCTGATCGCTCTTGTATATACAAGTTGCTATATAAGGAGGAACTAGAGTGGAATTAAAATATCTACTTGCATTCGGATGTAGTTTGGTAGCGACCTTCATTGTCATGCCAATCCTCATTCCGTTTCTACATAAAATTAAATTCGGACAAAGTGTTCGACAAGAAGGACCAAAAAGCCATATGGCAAAAACAGGAACGCCAACCATGGGTGGGTGTGTCTTTGTAATTGTCCCAGTATTGGTATTGTTAATCTTGGATTATAAAGCATTCTTTTCAAAAGAAATGTTAATTGTAGTCTTTGCATATCTTGGGTATGCGATGATTGGGTTTATTGATGATTTCTTAATCGTTGTGAAAAAGAATAACGATGGATTAAAACCGAAAGTTAAATTTCTAATGCAATCTGTACTAGCTAGTGTCTTTTATTTGTTTTATCAATCCATGGCAGCTACATTTGTGGAAATACCAGTGTTCCATATGACAATTGAACTAGGATTCTTGTACTTTGTGTTAATCTTTATCATGTTTACGGCAGAGAGTAATGCGGTCAACTTTACAGATGGTTTGGATGGACTTTGTGCTGGGACTTCTCTTATTGCGATTGCGCCTTTTATCATCTTTGCCTTACTACAAGAAAATAGCGATTTAGCAATGTTCTTGTTAGCGGTCAGTGGAAGTCTTTTAGGGTATTTGCGATTCAATATTCATCCTGCGAAAATTTTTATGGGGGATACAGGATCTCTCGCCCTTGGTGGTTTGATTGCGGCATCCGCTATGATTTTGAAAAAAGAATTGCTATTGTTAGTGATTGGTGGCGTGTTCTTAATGGAAATGTTATCTGTTGTGATTCAGGTTACCTATTATAAACGTACGAAGAAAAGAATCTTCCGTATGGCACCTCTTCATCATCATTTTGAAGAAGGTGGAATGAAAGAGACACAAGTAGTGATTATGTTTTGGAGTATTGGTTTTGTACTAGCAGCTATAGGACTATGGCTAGGGGTGATATAACATGAAAAGAAACGTATTGGTGATTGGAGCGGCTAGAAGTGGTATTGCAGTTTCGAAGCTTTTACATCGACATGGATTTCATGTAATCCTAACGGATATGAATGAAATCAAAGAAAAAGAAGAACTTATCCAACAAGGGATGGAAGTATATGATCAAGGACATCCTGAAACTTTAAAGCACTGTGAGTATGCATTTGTTGTAAAGAATCCAGGGATTAAATATACCGTACCTTTTGTGAAATATTTTGTCGACCATCAAGTACAGATTTTAACGGAAGTGGAGATCGCATATCGTTATGCATCGAAATTTCATTATGGTGCGATTACAGGAACCAATGGAAAAACAACGATTACGACGATGTTGTATGAGATGTTAGAATATAATCATAAAGCACTTGTTGCAGGAAACATTGGAGTACCATTGAGTGAACAAGCCTTTGAATTTGAAGGTGAGGAAAAAGATGTTGCGCTAGAATTGAGTAATTTTCAATTATTAGGAATCGATACTTTTCGTCCAACCGTGAGTGTTGTTTGTAATCTTGCGCCTGATCATTTGGATTACATGCCAAGTGTAGAATCGTATTATGAATCTAAAATGCGAATCTATGAGAACTGTAAAGGTGAAGATTGGTTTTTACGTAATGTAGATGATGAAACCTTGATGAAGTATGCAGTTAAAATCCCATGTCAAGTAATCGATTTTTCACTTGTGAGAGATGATGTAGAACTATATCGACATGAAGGTAGTGTATATTTAAAAGATATGAAGCTATTTGATGAAACTGATTTAAAAGTAGTAGGGGATTATAATTTATCCAATGCTATGGTGGCTAGTTGTATGGCATTCAAACTCGGTGTAAGTGTCGAGGACATTCAACAAGCAATACGTGCATTTAAGCCAGTAGAACATCGTTTAGAATACATTGGTGAAAAAGATGGAGTTAAGTTTTATAATGATTCCAAAGCTACAAATACCCATGCAGTTGTGGCAGCCTTACAATCCTTTACCAAGAATATTGTTTTATTGGCAGGGGGGCATGACAAAGGTATTAGCTTTGATGATTTAAAACCATATGATGAACGAGTGAAACAATGCATTTCTTTTGGAGAAACAAAAGAACAGTTCAAAGATATCTTCCATAATGTAACTACAAAAGAAACTATGCAAGAGGCACTTAATGAAGCGGTTCGTATCAGTGCACCAGGAGATGTGATTTTATTGTCACCAGCATGTTCTAGTTACGATCAATTTCCAAATTATGAAGTACGAGGAAAAATGTTTAAGGATATGGTAAACGAAGTACTTGCGAAATAATATTCTTTCAATTTCGTTATAAAGCAAACGAAAGATTGTACTTTTGTAAAGCAACGTGTAAAATATTAAAATGAAACAGGAGGAGTATTATGTTAGAAATTTTAAAGTCGATTATATATGGTATTATTGAAGGAATCACGGAATGGTTACCAATCAGTAGTACAGGACATATGATATTGGTAGAAGAAGTTATGCCAATGGATGTATCAAAAGAGTTTTGGAGCGTATTTCTTGTGGTTATCCAATTAGGTGCCATCTTAGCGGTGGTATTATTGTTTTGGCACAAAATCTTTCCATTTAATCTAAAGAATAAAAATCGTCCATTCGTTCGTTATGATATTATGAATTTATGGGGAAAAATCTTGGTTGCTTGTATTCCTGCGGCTATTATTGGATTGGCGTTCGATGATATACTAGAAAAATATTTATACAATGGTTGGGTAGTTGCGATCATGTTGGTATTGGTAGGTATTGCCTTCTTGTTTATCGAGAATAAAAACAAAGGAAAACGCGCACGTGTTACTACACTAGCTGAGTTGTCTTATAAAGATGCCTTGTTGATTGGTGGATTTCAGTTAATCGCCGCAATTTTTCCAGGGACAAGTCGTTCTGGCGCAACCATTCTTGGCGGCTTGATGATTGGTGTTAGTCGTACCATTGCGGCAGAATTTACGTTCTTCCTTGCGATTCCAGTTATGTTTGGTGCGAGCTTGTTAAAGATTGTGAAATTCGGATTTGGATTTACAGGAACAGAACTTACAATCCTTATTGTGGGGATGATTTCTGCTTTCATCGTTTCCTTAATTGTTATTCGATTCTTAATGAGCTATATTAAGAAACATGATTTCAAAGTATTTGGTTACTATCGTATTGTGTTAGGAATTGTTGTTTTAATTACTTTTCTAACAGGAATTTTATAAGATATAAGGGACGAAAGTCTCTTTTTTAGTGAAAGGGAGGATTATAAATATGGTCTTATTAGTCATTGATACTCAAAAAGGTATTATGAAGGATGATGTGTATGCATTTGCTGTATTTGTATCAAATATCAAAAAGTTAATTGAAACTGCTCGTATGAATAACATCGAAATAATCTATGTTCGCCATCAAGATAAAGAGGGTGGAGAACTTGTAAGAGGATGCGACGCGTTTGAAATCTATGAACCATTTGCGCCTAAGGCAGGTGAAAAGATTTTTGATAAGAAAGTGAATAGTGCTTTTAAGGAATCGGGGTTATTGGATTATTTGAATGGTAACAAAGAAAGAGAACTTATCATTACGGGATTACAGAGTGAATATTGTATCGATGCGAATGTAAAGTGTGGATTTGAACATGGATTTCAAATCATCGTGCCTGCTTTTGCGAATTCAACAGTTGATAATAAATATATGAGCGCAGAAGAAAGTTATCACTATTATAACGATTTCCTATGGAAGGGTCGTTATGCTACATGTATATCTATGGAAGAAACGTTACAAAGGATGCGAGGATTATGACGATTTTATACATCCATCGGTTGAGAAAGTTGTAAGCGTTGTTGCATTGTTTTTGCCTTTTATCATGGGGTGTATAAAAGAAGTGTTGATATGATAGAAAGAGTTTATCCTAGTAGATAAACTTTTTTTTGCATTGGGTGTTGACAAAAAACAGAGCGTGCTGTATTATTGTGTTAAGCACTTAATACAGTGATACAGGAGGTGGTGTAATGACTACGGATTTCAGTAATGTGCGCCCGATTTATCTTAAAATTCTTGATTTGATTAAATTGGATATCATATCGGGGAAATACCATGAAGGAGAAAAACTTCCTTCTGTACGAGAATTAGCCGCAAGTTATCGAGTCAATCCGAATACTATGCAACGCGCCTTTTCAGAGTTAGAAAGTGCAGGATTAGTATTTACAGAACGTACAAATGGACGATTTGTAACGGAAGATAAGCATGTGATTGCACAGTTGAAAAGAGAATTGGCTGTCGAAAAGGTGGAAGAATTTCTGGAAGCGATGAAATCGTTGGGGTATGAAGATGAAGAATTATTCACATTCATTAGGGATGTTAGAAAGGGAGAGAAGAAATGAGTATTGTACAAATTAAAAATGTAAGTAAACGATTTGGAAACAAGGAAGCTTTAAAAAAAGTAAATTTGAATATTGAAAAAGGAAAGATTATAGGATTGTTGGGATCTAATGGAAGTGGGAAATCAACGTTGATAAAAATTATCAATGACCTATTAGTTCCAACGACTGGTAATGTGTTAGTCAATGGTGAAAAACCAGGAGTGAATAGTAAGAAAGTAATTTCATATTTACCAGAGAGAAGCTATTTGAGTTTCAATATGAAAGTTAAAGAACTGATTGCTTATTTCGCAGACTTCTATGAAGACTTTGATGAACAAAAAGCACATAAGTTGTTGGCAGACTTTGAAATCGATGAAAATGATCGATTGAAGACGATGTCAAAAGGTACAAAAGAAAAAGTACAGTTGATTATGGTAATGAGTAGAAATGCACAGTTGTATATTCTTGATGAGCCAATTGGGGGTGTTGACCCAGCTGCTCGTGATTATATCTTGGATACCATTTTAGCAAACTTCAACGAAGATGCATCGATCTTAATATCTACACATTTAATTGCGGATATTGAACGTATCTTGGATGATGTTGTATTTATTTCCAAAGGTGAAATTGTGAAGAATACATCTGCGGATGAATTACGTAATGCGAGTGGGAAATCTATTGATGAAATTTTTAGGGAGGAATTCAGATGTTAGGGAAATTATTAAAGTATGATATAAAGTCTCAAGGAAAAAGTTTGTTGCCAATGTATTTGATTGCGTTAGGATTTGCATTAGCAACTCGTGGGATGAAGTATGTAGTAGATGCATTTCCAGTGGTATCAGCGATTTATTCTTTTATGATTGCGATGTGTATATTTTCATTCATTGGTGTCGTTATTTGGACGATGATTGTGGCAATCAAACAGTTCTATTTCAATATGTTGAAAGATGAAGGATATCTAACAAACACCCTTCCAGTCACAAGAAATCAAATCATTTTATCTAAAGAGCTCACTTCCGTAGTATATATGGTAGTTGCGACAGCAGTTGTTATCTTAGCGGCGATGTTAGCTTTCTATCATGGTGGAATGAAATCTTTCTTAGCTCAAGTAACGGAAGTGTTATCGATAAATGGAGTAGATAGTGGGAGAGCATTGATTTGGATTATTGTGATGATGGCAATTAGCTACATCTCTTATATTCAAATGGCATTTACATCATTGATGATAGGGCAAACGCAAAATATGAATAAAATTTTGTTTTCAATTGTGGCAGCTATTATCATTTATGTAATCCAAAGTATATTGAGTCTTGGTGTATTGGCAATTGATATGTGGATTGATCCGAATTTAATGGATGTTATGAGTACCTCTAATCCATTATTGTCAGATGTTTGGCAATATGTAGAATTGGTATTTAGTTCCACCATGATTCTTATTCTTGTTACGATGGTTGTTTTCCATGTAATATCCGTATTCCTTGCGAATCGTAAATTAAATCTTGAATAAAAAATGGAGGATGCCTTAGGACATCCTCCATGTGTTTTAGTTGAACAACTGAAATCCAACTTTCTTTTTTACTTTCATAAGTTTCTTTTGCGCAATTGCTCGAGCTTTGTCGTTTCCCTCGGTAATTACTTTTTCTAACGTACCACTACTTAGAATTTCTTTGTATTTCTTTTGTAAATCAGTAAGGAAGTTAAATACAGCTTCACCAACTTCTTTCTTGAAATCTCCATAGCCTTTTCCTTCATAACGTTGAACGATGGATTCTATTTCTTCTCCTGTTAAGGAAGAAAGAATCATAAGAAGGTTGGAAATTCCAGGTTGTTGTTCCACATCATATGTAACAACACCTAAAGAATCTGTAACTGCAGACATAATCTTTTTACGAGCAACTGCAGGTTCATCTAATAAATCAATGGTACCTTTAGGGTTCTCTTCTGATTTTGACATCTTCTTTGTTGGGTTTTGTAGGGAATAGATTTTTGCTCCTACTTTAGCTACCAATGGTTCAGGGATTGCGAAGGTATCTCCATAACGATGATTGAAACGTTCTGCCAAATCTCTTGTAAGTTCTACATGTTGTTTTTGGTCAAGTCCCACGGGTACATAATCCGCATCATATAATAGAATATCGGCTGCCATTAAAGCTGGATAAGTAAACAAACCAGCAGTGATACCAGTTTCACCTTTTGCGGTTTTATCTTTGTATTGCGTCATTCTCTGCATTTCTCCGATATAGGAATTGCACGTCATAATCCAACCCAATTCTGCATGTTGTGGTAAATCACTTTGTAAAAAGATGGTCGCTTTGTTTGGGTCTAAACCCGCAGCTAGATATAAAGCAATTAAATCCTTTGTATTTTGTTTTAGTTCTGCACGTTCTTGAGGAACGGTAATAGCATGCATATTGGCAATGAATACATACATTTCATAATCTTCTTGGTACTCCACAAAATTACGGATGGCTCCAATATAATTTCCCAATGTTAATCTTCCTGTCGGCTTAATGCCACTCAGCATTCGTTTCATAAAATATCCTCCTAAAATAAAAAAAGTACCCTGTAGGGACGCATATAGCGTGGTACCACCCAACTTGCTTCATATGAAGCCACTTCTCATAACGGTGAGTTTCCGCTCAGATGAGTATGCTCGAAAGTCCCACTTCAAATATTAGGTGTACTGACTTTCACCAACCATCAGTTCTCTACTTAGCATCCATAACATTCTACTCTTACTTTTTCATTGCATATGTATTAACAGTATTATCATACTATCACAACGAATACTTGGCAAGAGGAAAACAAAAAAACTTGAAATTTCGCTTTCCATAAAAAACACTATACTATATAATAGAGGGGTGAAACCAAAAGGAGGCAGATATAGATGATTATCTTATATACATCACCAGGATGTGCAAGCTGTCGAAAAGCAAAACAATGGCTCAAAGACAACGATATGAAGTTCGTTGAGAAAAATATTTTTACGACTCTATTAAAAGAAGAGGAGATTAAATACCTCTTACAGAGAAGCGAAAATGGCACGGAGGATATCATATCTACACGTTCCAAAGTATTTCAAGAATTAAACAAAGATTTGGATGATTTATCCGTAAAAGAATTGGTTGATTTGATTCAGAAGAATCCGAGCATTTTAAAAAGACCAATTATGATCAATGAAAAAAGTTTTGTTGTGGGTTATGATGATGATGAAATCACAGCCTTTATTCCACCGAGCCTTAGAATCATGGCGGAAAAAGCTTGTAATCCAAGTTGTGCAAATTATCCAATTTGTGGTAAAGTAAGAGAAGAAGCATAAAGTAGTGTGTATAGCATACTGCTTTTCTTTTTGTGCAACAAAACGATTGACGATACAATGTTCAAATGTAATAATTATCATTGAGATATGGGAGAGCTTATGAAATCTAATTTATTTGGGATCATGCAACGTGTTGGACGTAGCTTTATGTTGCCTATTGCCTTATTGCCCATTGCTGGGCTTTTCTTGGGATTGGGTAGTTGTTTGACAAATGAAGCAACCATTGCATCACTGCATTTAGAAGGAATTTTAGGGCAGGGGATGTTTTTGCATGATGTGTTACAGGTGACAACAAAAGTAGGTAGTACAATATTTAATAATCTACCGATCATATTCGCGGCTTCAGTTGCCTTGGGTATGGCAAAAAAAGAGCGAGAGATTGCGACACTTTCCGCAATCGTAGCCTTTTTAGTAATGCATACGACCATCAATGGAATGTTGGTTGCGGATGGAAGAATCGTGGATGGTAAGGTAGCAAGTGATGTAGTGGATGGGACAATCAATTTTGTATGTGGGATTCAATCTTTAGAAATGGGAGTGTTTGGTGGCATTCTTGTTGGTTTAGGGGTAGCGTATTTACATAATCGTTTCTATCGCATCGAGCTACCAAGTGTATTATCGTTTTTTGAAGGTACGCGCTTTGTACCTATTATATCTGCAGTTGTATATTTGTTTGTGGGTTTCTTGATGTATTATATTTGGCCGTTCTTTCAAAATATGATATTTTCAGCAGGGGACTTTATAACGCAGTCAGGGTATATTGGAACTTTTGTGTTTGGTTGTATTAAGCGTATATTAAATCCATTTGGGTTACACCATGTATTCTATTTGCCTTTCTGGCAAACGGTTGTTGGTGGATCAATGGAAGTAAATGGTACGATGATTTATGGAGGACAGAATATTTTCTTTGCACAATTAGCGGATCCTAATACCATACATTTTAGTGCAGATGCAACTCGTTATTTTACGGGTGAGTTTCTGTTTATGATCTTTGGGTTGCCAGGAGCTGGTTTGGCAATGTATCGCTGTTGTAAGAAAGAATATAAAAAAATTGTGGGAAGTTTCCTTTTGACAGCATGTTTGACTAGTGTGTTAACGGGGATTACGGAACCTGTAGAATTTATGTTTTTATTCTCTGCGCCTATTTTGTATGTGATACATGTCATCTTTGTGGGAAGTGCATATATGGTGGCGCAAATATTGAATATTACGATTGGACTTACGTTCTCGGGTGGACTGTTGGATTTTATTGTGTTTGGAGTTTTACAAGGGAATGATAAGACGAGTTGGTATTTGGCAATACCAGTAGGGCTTTTCTATTTCTGCTTATACTATTTTGTATTTAAGTTTATGATAGTCCGTTTTAATTTAAAGACGATTGGGCGAGGAGGGGCGCAAGATTTATTGGCTCTTACCATTCATAATAAGAAGGATAAACAGGAAAGTGATTCCTATGTGATTGATAAACAGGCACAACGTATTGTTGTGGGTGTAGGAGGACGTGATAATATTAGTAATCTAGATAGTTGTATTACGAAACTTAGACTTACCATCAATGATAGTGCAAAGGTAAATAAAGCGTTGTTGAAACAGGCTGGAGCAGCAGCGATTATTATGCATGGAAATGGACTACAAATCATATTTGGTCCGAAGGCTTCGATGATTCGTACAAATATCAAAGAATATTTATTGCATACGACAAAAGATGAGATGGAAGAAGAACAAGCATCATTATGTTTGGGGAATGTTGAAATTGGGTGTATTGTAGATGGGGAAGTCATGGCAATCGAAGAATCCTGTGATCAGATGTTTGCGCAAAAACTGATTGGTGATGGAGTGATGGTAAAACCTAACGATGGTTTGATTGTTGCGCCATGTGAAGGAGTTGTAACTATGATTTATCCAACAAAGCATGCGATTGGATTGTTGTTGGCAAATGGCATAGAGCTATTGCTTCATTTTGGTACAGATACTGTCAATCTCAAAGGAGAAGGATTTGAACTTCTAGTAAGAGTCGGGCAGACTGTTTCAAAAGGTGATGTATTATGGAATGCAGATTTACGTTATATTCAAAAAGAAGCAACTTGCGAAAATATACTTGTGGTATTTACAAATCTCTCAGATGATTATAAAATTGAAAAAACATATAAATC
>JAVWJF010000002.1:30905-37306 GCA_036639195.1 Longicatena sp. | reverse complement strand
ACTTCCACTCAGTTTTTTCTTATGCATGATTCGCATCATATAAAATATAGCTTTTATTTTTATAGATACTTTTATTGTATGTCTATTCCGAACTTTATGAGCAAGCCGCATAAAATCCTTTCGCATTTTCTTTTTCCCCTCTTCACGAAAGCTATCCCATGAAATTGCCATTCCCCTTACTTTATACACCTGAATTTTAGAAATACCCCAATACTGTAAACTTGTCTTTATATCTTTTGCGGCAGTACCCATTCCAGAACCCGCCCCAACAGAAAGGATAATCGCTTGTTTTGTGAACATTTCTTTGCGTGGTCTATGTGGCATCCATAAAGTAAAACAATGGTCTAACAAAGCTTTCATAGAACCTGTTGTTCTTAAACAATAAACTGGCGTTGTGAAGACGAGTACATCCGCATCCATAATCGCATCGATGATAGGTTGTAATTCTTTATGCGGACAATACTGTATACCTTCATCTAAACAAAGTTGACATCCTGTACAAAAGTGTGGCATATCCTTCGGAAGAAAAAATTCTTTAATGTCTTCTGGTTGCATAGCATCGCACATCATTCTTCCCATATGATAACTAATCTGTTTATGGGATTGCCCATGGACAATTACAATTTTCATATAGTTATTCCTTCTCTACCGTATATAACATGTGAAACTGTCGTATATGTTCTTCTACCTTTTGCATGACTTCCTCTTCTTTATAAGTGGTTTCATCACAACGCATCAACAAGAAATACATAGGTGCATAAAAATGCATTGCCATAACGTGAGGATCACATTCTCGCATACCTCCTTGTTGGATTAACATAGCAAACAACATACTTTGGTATTGTAAAGGACTATCAAAGTATTGTTCTCTATAGAGCGTTGCCAGATGTTCGTTGTGATATTGTTCGATTGTTAAAAGCTTACGAAATTGAGAAAGTACTTTGTCTTGTAGGAAAAATAAGAATAAATTCTTCCCCATATACACCAATGTATCTACATCGATATTTTGATAAGCTTGTATATCTTTTTTAGGATCACTACCATCCAACATCATATTCTTCATTTGCGTATCATAACGCACTGCCATTTCATCAATAATCGCATCAAATATATCTTGTTTACTCCTATAGTGCTTATATAATGAAGGTGCTTTGATACCAACCCCTTGGGCAATTTGTGCAACACTTACCGCTTCATAACCTTGTTGTGCAAATAACTCCAATGCTTTTTCCACAATGCGCTCTTTTGTATTCTTAGCTTCCATAGTTCTATCTCCCTTTAACAAATAACTCTAGATATCTCAATTATAAGTACTTTACATAAAATTACGCAAGTAAGAATATAAAACATTATCTTTTGATATTTCTTTTTACGTATAACAAATGATACAAGTGCTATACCTCCAATACACATCGCCAGTACATAAGCGGATAGTATTTGTATTGAGTCTAATAGAAACACTCCTTCTCCTCCTTGCATGGACTCTACATAACGATCTCTCATTACTACAAAGCAACAAAGAACAAGTCCAATTCCAATGAGGCTATACACATGTTTATTCCAACGTACAATTTCTTTTCGACGAATGAGAACCATTCCCACATATACCAATAGTACAACTAGCAGACATGTGGAAATAATCGCCCATATATCTGAAAAATATAATTCTTTCATTGTAACCTCCTAAGCTAATGCTTGTTAGCTTAAGTATAGCTAACAAGTATTAGCTTGTCAATAGGACATTTAAAAAGTAGCTATCTAATTGACAACTACTTCTCTTCACTATTATCTATCGCAACATATGGGATTTCAAACCAGAAGGTAGAACCTTTTCCAACTTCGCTCTTCACACCATAATGTGCACCATGAAGTTCTAGGATCGTTTTTACAATACTTAAACCTAAGCCACTTCCCACTTTAGAACGTACGTGTGTTTTATCAACTTTATAGTAACGTTCCCAAATATGAGATAATTGTTCTTTTTCAATTCCAACTCCATGATCAATCACTTCGATGTTTACTTTATCGTGATTTATACTTTGTTTCACAATCACAAGACGATCTTCTCCACAGTAGTTAATCGCGTTGTTTATCAAGTTATAAATGACTTGGTTCAGCTTCACAATATCTGCCTCTATTCGCACATGATGTGTATAATCAAAGCGGATATGGCAATTTTGATCACTTACCAATTTATCATAACGATGAATAATGTCTTGGATTTCTTCTGTTAAATTGATTTCTTCTTTGCTTAATTTTTGTACCCCAGCTTGTAGCTTACTTAGATCTAACATATCATTTACAAGGGTTGTTAAACGCTTTGTTTCATCGATAATTATCTGCACATTTTCAGGTGTGTTTTCTCCTGGAATATCACGCATTACTTCACTGTATCCACTAATCATAGTAAGTGGTGTACGTAGGTCATGGCTCATGTTCGCAATAAGATCTCTTCGTAGGCTTTCTACTTTTCCAAGCTCTCCTGCAGCATAATTTAACGTATCGTTTAATTCTTGGATTTCTAAATACCCTTTACCTGCAAAGCGGACGTTGTAATCACCAGTCGCTAAAACCTTTGCGCTTTTATTCATACTGATAATTGGAGATGCTATTTTTTTAGATAAGAATAAAGCCAGTACGATGGCTATCACAATCAATATAATCGCTATCATAACAAACTGTGTCTTAATCGTATCTACAGTAGCATTTACGGGTGTCAGTTGTGCAGTGATTAAAATCGTTAACAATTGATTCGCATTGTTTTTCACCACACTTATATAGGTCATACTCTGTGTGCTTTTTTTACGTTGTGTATCTTCAATCGCCTTGAACTTGGAATCTTTTCCAATGTTCAAAATATCATTTTGTATATCATCTAAAGGCAAGCGATCCTTCAGTGTGCTTTCTTCTATCAATTTACTTGCACACCCTTTTATGGAAGCCTCTAATTTTAACTCTTCAATGGTTTGTTTGTTGCTTTGGTAACTTACTTCACTAATTCTACATCTAGGATCCCCTTCTCCTGATGTTAATGCTTTTCCATCATCTGAATAAACAATGACACAGAACTCATCTTGTTTAGAAATATCATTGATTTGTTCTTGATAATCCACGGCATTAATAACTTCATTGATTTCATCGGCAGCTTTTTTTACTGCACTAGATTTAATGGACACATAAAACTTCTCTAGAAAGATAACTTGAAACAACCATAGAACAACAATGATAATGCAAGTGAAAATAAGCATGGAACCAAAGATTTTCCATTTTACACTCACCGTTTTTTTAATTTTTGGATTCAAATCTATATCCTAAACCACGCAATGTTATAATCATTTCACTATAATCGCGCAAGCTCTTTCTAAGTAATTTTATGTGCGTATCTAATGTTCGATCGTCTCCATAAAAATCATATCCCCATACATCATGAATTAGTTGTTCCCTTGTTAACGCAATTCCTTCATTTTTTACAAAGTAGAATAATAATACATATTCTTTTGGAGACATTTCAATCTCTTCTTCATCGATATATACTTTACGTGCTGTAAAGTCAATCTTTAGCCCTTTGTATTCATATACTTCTTTTGCTTTATCGTTTGTAGCACCTTGATATCGTTTTAAGATAGCAGATACACGCATCATTAACTCTTTAGGTGAAAAAGGTTTTACAACATAATCATCCACGCCAATTTCAAAGCCATGGATACGATCATACTCTTCTCCTCTTGCGGATAACATGATAACTGGAGTTCCACAATTTTTATGAATTTCTTTTACCGCAGAAAAACCATCCAAATTGGGCATCATAATATCCATGATAATCAAATCATAAGATTGTAAGCGACACTTTTCTACCGCATCCATACCATCTTTGGCTTCTGCAATTTCATGTCCTTCGAATTCCCCATATTTACGGATAATGCTACGGATATTTTCTTCATCATCGACAACTAACAGTTTACTCATATAATCACCTCAATTTTATTATACATGTTTTATATGGTGCTTGTGTGAATGTTTTATGAAGTTTTCACATATAAAACCAATAGGTTAAATCCTTACCTACTTGCATTCCCACCTTATGTTGTAGCTTTAAAGAGATTGCATTTTCTTGAAAGATTTCTCCATAAGGTATACGACCTCTTTCTAATTGTAAATTGATCATTGCTCTTTCCAGCATTGTTGCTAAACCAAGACGTTTGTATTGTGGTTTTATTTCTAACATCCCAATGGAACCATAGCCACCTTCATGAACACCTACAAACCCACATACATCATCTCCATAAAACATACCCAACATACCACTTTTAATATTCAATGAAATATAGTCTTCATTAGCTAATGTTGGCATTTCTTTTCCATATAAATCAATTACTTCTTGCATATGTTCTAAATTTAATGGTTTTATTTCGTATCCTTTTTCAAGTGATATTTCTAAAGGCTTCTGTGATAAGTAGGCACAATGATAACATACATTTTCAAATTCTATATTTCTATCTTCCTTTAATACTTCATTACAAATCGTATCATGTGTAACAAGAATATTAAACGTGTCTGGTATCATTTGAATCATTTTTTTTGCACTTTCTTTTGTATTGGCAGCCGCATAATAAATTGATGAATATACATCATGCAATAACAAAGCATGTTCATCTTCATATACTACGGTTGCGCCTAATTGCATAGAATTGATCATATCGGCATATAAAATTTTATTATTTGTTACATCCATGTTTATCTTCCTTCTATTTGTTGATAATAGAAAATCGCTAATTGTGTTCGATCTCTTAATTCTAATTTATCCAACAGTGTACTTAAAAAATTACGAACAGTTCCTTCACTTAAGAAAAGGGTCTGTGCAATTTCTTTATTATTCAACCCATTTGCGACTAAGCTAATAAATTGTTTCTCTCTATCATTCAAATCGATTTCTAAAGATGCATTCCCTTTTGTATGCAACATATCTGGTATCTTCGCAATGATCTCAGTGTTGAATACATTTTGTCCCATATGAACGGCTTCTAATGCTGGTAAAATAGAATCAAAGTTCTGTTTTAGGATATATCCTTTAACACCCATCTTTAATGCTCGAATAATATATTCATCATCATTGAATGTCGTTAAGAATAAGATTTTCGCATCTGTATGTTTTTGGAGAATTTTTTCACTTGCATCTACCCCATTCATCACTTCCATACGTATATCCATCATCAATACATCTGGTCGATGTTGTTCATATAAAGCAATAGCTTCTTCCCCATTATATCCAACCGCAACCACCTCTACACCCTTTGCCTCTATGATGGTTTTTAAGGAACTGCATACCAATTTATCATCATCTATAATTAACACTCGCATATACTTTCCTCCTTCGGTAATGTAATAAACACTTTGAAACCTTGTGTCGTTGTGACATTAAAGTAGCCCTGTAAATTATCAATACGATCACGTATATTTTGTAAACCAATACCACTATTTTTGATACCTTTTACAACCCCATTATCATGTACAATAATCTGATAAAAAGTAGGTTGTTCACGTACAACTATCTGTACTTTATCCGCATTGGAATGCTTCATTATATTGTTCAAGCTTTCTTTCAAAATGGCTAGAATATGATAGATCACCACTTGTTTGAAAGGATGGACGATATCATATTCTAGATGTATTTCACAGAAGGTAAAGTCTCCTATAATCTTTTGTATCATCAATTCTAAATCCAAAGATTCTGCGTGTAAATTGTGTACGCTATTTCTTACACTATCCATAGCAGAAGATAGCGTTTCTCTTAAACTATTGATTCTTTCTTTTTGATCATCCTCATGTTCCAAGGTTTGAATAGCTCCTATTTGTAGAAGTGAACTACTTAATAAATGACCCACATTATCATGTATTTCCCTGGCAATACGGTTTCGTTCATCTAACGTCGCAATTCGTATTTCTTGTTCCTGTTGAATAAGTAAGTTTTGATTTTTTTGAGATAAAATCATTGCTAATTCTTTGGTTGTATCACGCTGCTTTTGATACAAGGTATGCACATACATATTCTTCATATATTGAAATTTCAAGGCCATCGCAAAACACAATTCAACTAAACAAAATAAACTTATGTACATTTCCCAATGAGATGCATGAAAAAATAAAGGAAGAAAATACACGACATACTTGATGGTAAACTTTCTAGATATTATCGTCATATACACTATAGCAGGCAAATAAAATGCTAATTCCTGATAAAGTGTACAAATCACTAAATAAGCAATCGTTATTATATATACATATTTTTTCTTTGTTAGCACATAGGACAAGGATACGAAAATAATCGTACATAGCAATGGTACGATTGGTATCTCTCCATCTTGAATAAAAGATAGCAACATGGAAATGAACGTTAAAAGCAC
>JAVWJF010000002.1:0-30895 GCA_036639195.1 Longicatena sp. | reverse complement strand
AAACATCATCATAAGGCAAACGCTCCTTTCTTAGATTTTACCATGAATAAGAATTGCACACAAATAGGAATCAAAACAATAATGTGACAAATGTCATACTACTTCGTGCTTATTGACACTTATGTTCCTCTTTTAAACAAGTTATACTTAAGATGTAAAAAGGGAGGACTTTCTATGATTATAGATGTTAATAACTTAGTAAAAAGATACAAAGAATTAATCGCATTAGACCATTTTCAATTAAAGGTAGAAGAAGGAGAAATATTAGGACTATTGGGACCTAATGGTTCTGGTAAGACAACTGCCATAAACTGCATGCTTTCTTTATTAAATTATGATAAAGGGGAGATTAAAATTTTTGATAAAGTGATGAGCCCAGATGCATATGATATCAAACGTATGATTGGTGTCGTTCCTCAGAATATTGCAGTTTTCTATGAATTGAATGTTTATGAAAACATCGATTATTTCTGTGGACTTTATGTCAAAGATAAAGCGCAACGTAAACAACTAGTGGAAGATGCAATCGATTTCGTTAATCTAGGTGAATTCCGTAAATTCAAACCTGGTAAATTAAGTGGTGGTTTGTTACGCAGATTAAACATTGCTTGTGGAATCGCGCATCAACCAAAGCTAATCTTTATGGATGAACCTACCGTAGCAGTCGATCCACAAAGTAGAAATGCCATACTTGAAGGAATACTTCAATTGAACAAACGTGGCGCAACGATTGTCTATACTTCTCATTATATGGAGGAGGTAGAAGAAATTTGTTCTCGTATCATCATTATGGACAAAGGGAAAACGATTGCGACAGGTACAAAAGATGAATTAAAAACAAGTATCACATTGAAAGAAAAAGTGGAAGTAGAACAAATTGAACTTAGCGAAGCTCAACTAAAAGCAATCAAAGAAATTGCCAATGTTTCTTCTGTAGAATACTCTCATAAATTCTTACAAATCAAATTTACTGGTGGCAAACAGAATTTGATGAATTTGATGAATTACTTCACCCAAGAGAATATCGTATATGGAAAGGTTTACTCTCAACTTCCTACATTAAATGACGTCTTCCTTGAAATCACTGGAAAAGAACTAAGAGATTAAGGAGGAGCATATATGAAACATATATTATTGTACCGATGTAAAGTTATGATGCGAAATCGTACCCTTGTATTTTGGTCCATCATATTTCCTATCGTGTTGATGACTTTATTTGGATTGATACTAAGACAAAGCTTCCAATATACTTCTTTTGACACCGTTCCAGTTGCCATCGTCGGAAATGAATCTTGGGATAACAATACAGCTTTACAAACCGTTCTAAAAGAAGCAAAATCCGAAGATACTCCACTCTTTAAAGTCAGTGTACTATCGAAAGAAGAAGCAGAAAAGCAATTAAAAGATGAATCTATAAGTGCCTATGTTATTTGTGGTGAATCTTACGATATTCATGTAAATACTTCAGGTTTCAACCAAACGATTACACAAACATTCTTCGATGAGTATCTTCAAAAAACAAGTATGATAAACCATCTTATGAGTTCTGGAGCTTCACTTGAACAAATTCAAAACTTATTTACAGACACAAGTGATTATATTTCTGTAAATAGTGACGCCAACACGGATGTGACAAACGTTTACTTCTATACCGCATTGGCAATGAGTGCTATGTTTGGAGGTATGTGGGCGATTACAGCTATCATCGATATTCAAGCGGACCAAAGTCAAAAAGGTGCTCGTATATCTTTAGCTCCTACAAATAAAGCAGTGCACTTAATCTCTTCTCTGTGTTTAAATCTTATCGCAGTGTTTATTATTCTGTGCATGCAGTTCGCCTATATTTACATCTTGTTCGATGTATCCTTTGGCGAGTTACTGCCATACATGTTCTTGATCCTCCTAGCAGGTGATGTCGCAGGTAGTGCTTTGGGTGCTTTTATTGGTACTGTTACAAACGCTAAGAATCCAGAATCAAAGGTTGGGATGTTAAATTCTATCACGATGCTAGGTTCCTTCTTGTCTGGTATGATGATCGTACAACTCAAATGGATCATTCAACATTACGTTCCATTCTTAAACTATATCAACCCAGTCAACATGATAACTGACGCTCTATATGGTCTCTATTATTTTGGACTTAATGATCGATTCTTCTTCAACTTGATTTCCTTATTAGTATTTAGTCTTATTTGCTATACGATTGCGTTCTTTAAACTTTCTAAGAAGCAATACAAAACATTGGGGGTGAAATAATATGGCTCGGTTATATTATAAAATTATTTTAGAACATAAAAATACCATTCTCACATATATCGTTATTTTCTTATCTATCTTCACTATCTTTGGAATGTTCTCGGATTCATTATATGGTACTAACGAACAAATCTACGAACAGAAAAAGACAAATATAGCGATACTAGATCATGATAATAGTGAACTTAGTAAAGCCGTTGTAGCACACTTAAAAGAAACATCTAACTACAACGATTTAGGCGATGATATGGAAGATATAAAAGAGGCTTTATTCTTTGCTCAAATTGATAATATCATTGAAATCCCAAAAGGATTTGAACAAGAATTTGAAGCTGGAAAAGAAAATGTAATTCAACTTCAACAACGTCCAGATGATGCAAATGGAGTACTCGTAAAACAGAAATTGAATGCATATTTATCTTCCTTGAAGAGTTATCGCAGCATAGATAAAAATTTATCCTATAAACAAGCAAGTTCATTCGTTACTAAGGATTTAAAACAAAAAGCACAAATGAAGTTTGTTAAGTCAGAAGAAAACAGAAAATCAGATATGTTAAGAACCATGTATTTTAACTTCATGTCTTATGTATTGTTCTCCGTTATTGTAATGACTGCATCTTCTGCCATGCATTCTATCTATCGTAGTGAAATGTTAAAGAGAACACTTGTTTCTCCTATGAACTCTACAAAAATGAATTTAAAAGTTGTATTATCCAATGTATGTTTTGGTTTGATTTTATGGTTAGTATTCACATCAGTGATCCTATTTATCCGTAAAGAAAATATGTTTAGTGCCTCTGGAGCAATGTATATATTAAACTCTTTTGTATTTACGATTGTCTCCATAAGTTTCGCCTATATGGCTACAGCAATTGTCTCTAACAAGAAAAATGCAGTCAATAAATTGGATATGATTACAACAATCGTTGGTTTAGTGAGTGCTTTCTTAGGTGGTGCATTCCTACCACAAATGTTTATTCCAGAAAATGTTTTCCAAATATCTAAATTCATACCAACATTTTGGTTTGTAAAACTAAACGATAGTATGACCTCCATGATTGATATAACATCTGGTGTAATAAAAGAAGGTTTACAATGCATGGGAATACAATTGTTATTCGCGATTGCTTTCCTTATGATTGGATTAGTCCTTATGAAAAATAACCGAAGCCAAGATGTCATTGTAGATAATGATTATGAGTAGGCAAATGAAAAAATCTAGTGATTAGGCTAGATTTTTTCTTTACTCTACACGATTATATGGCTGTTAAATCAAGCTTATAAACACTAGTATTTATAGTACTATTTTCAATGAATAGAACCATATATAGCGTAATTTTGTACACTTTTCCAACATTTATAGAAAAAGCTCCTTCACAGGAGCCTTCTTATTTATTCTTGTATTCCTAATTCTCTTTCTAAGTATTCATCATAGCTCATTCTACGATCAATGATTCCATCATCTGTTACTTCAATGATACGATTTGCTAAAGTTTGTATGAATTGGTGGTCATGAGAAGTAAAGATCATTTCTCCCTTAAAGCTTTCAAGTCCATTATTTAATGCCTGGATAGATTCCAAATCTAGGTGATTAGTTGGATCATCTAACAATAAAAGGTTAGGGGCTTCTAGCATACTCTTTGAAAGCATACAACGTGCTCTTTCTCCTCCAGATAACACATTTACGGATTTCAATGCTTCTTCTCCACTGAACAACATTCTTCCTAAGAATCCACGGATATACCCCATGTCATCAATACTTGAATACTGACTTAACCAGTCACAAATACTTTCATCACCTTCAAAGTATTCTGTATTATCATTAGGTATATAAGAAAGTGTAATCGTTTGTCCAACTTCGATTGTTCCTTTATCTGGTTGAATGCTTCCAGCTAATACTTTTAGTAATAAAGATGTTTGTAACGGATTTCCAATAAGTGCTACTTTATCTCCATTCATCATAGAGAAGGAAATGTTCTTAAGCAATTCTTTCCCTTCTATAGAAGCACATACATCTTCTACGAATAAGATAGATTTCCCAGATTCTCTTTCTGATTTAAAATCAATGAAAGGATACTTTCTTGTAGATGGTTGAATATCATCAAGTGATATTTTATCAAGAATTTTCTTACGTGATGTTGCTTGTTTAGATTTTGCGGCATTCGCAGAAAAACGTGCAACGAAAGCTTCTAGTTCTTTTATTTTATCTTCTTTTTTCTTATTTGTGTCTTTTAATTGTTTCGCAAGTAATTGACTAGATTCATACCAGAAATCATAGTTACCAGAATAGATTTTAATTGCACCGAAATCTACATCTGCAATATGTGTACACACTTTATTTAAAAAGTGACGATCATGAGAAACAACAATTACTGTACTTTCATAATTGATAAGGAAATTTTCCAACCATGCTACAGATTTCAAATCCAATCCATTGGTAGGCTCATCCAACAATAATGTGTTTGGTTTTCCAAACAATGCTTGCGCTAATAAGATCTTTACCTTTTGTGCAGGTGTCATAGTTGACATTGATTCCTGATGTAAATCAACTGGAATATCAAGTGCTTCTAATAAGGTTGCTGCTTCACTCTCAGCATTCCAACCATCAAGATTTGCGAACTCTTCTTCAAGCTCTCCCGCTTTAACTCCATCTTCATCTGTAAACTCACCCTCTTTTGTATAAAGGTGTTCTTTTTCTTTCATGATTTCATACAAGCGTGTATTTCCCATCATCACTGTTTCTATTACAGGATATTCTTCAAACTTGAAATGATCCTGTTGAAGTGTAAACAATGTTTCATGTGGTCCCATAAAAACATCACCAGTATCTGGCTTTAATTCACCACTTAAGACCTTTAAAAATGTACTCTTACCAGCACCATTTGCACCGATTAAACCATAGCAGTTTCCATCTGTGAACTTTAAATTTACTTCTTTATACAGTGTTCTCGCACCAAAGCGAACACTTACATTATTTGTACCTATCATATGTATACCTCCAAAATAACGTTGCTTGTGAATTATAACATGAGGACAGAAGAAAGACAAATTTATAATGCCCTCTGAGCACTTATTTACTCAAAGGGCAATGATTTAATCTAAATTTGTTCCATTTGTTTCAATTACTTTTTTATACCAGTGGAAAGAATCTTTTTTGTAACGGTTAAAACTTCCATTCCCTAAATCATCACTATCCACATACACAAAACCATAACGTTTTCCCATTTCACCAGTTGATGCACTAATCAAATCAATACATCCCCAAGGAGTATAACCAATCAAGTCAACGCCATCTTCAATCGCCTCTGACATTGCCTTGATATGCTCACGTAAATAATCGATTCTATAGTTATCATGGATTTGATTGTTTTCTTCTAATGTATCAAATGCTCCCAATCCATTTTCAACAATCATTAATGGGATTCTATATCTTCCATATAGCTCATTCAGTGTATATCGTAAGCCATTAGGATCAATTTGCCATCCCCAATCGCTTGAGCTCAAATACGGATTTTTAACACCCTCTAATAAATTACCACCTATTTTAGAAACATTATCTTCATGAGACACGCAATTTGTCATGTAGTAAGAAAAGCTATAGAAATCTACACAACCTTCCTTTAAAATTACTGCGTCATCATCTTCCATTTCTATACTTATTCCATGAGTCTTCCAAAAATGTTTTGCATAATATGGATACTCTCCATGAACTTGAACATCACCACAATAGTAATTTATATTTTTCCAATGATTTTGCGATTTTAATATATCCATTGGATGACACGTTAATGGATAAGTTGGCATGATTGCTATCATACAACCTATCATTGCATTAGGATTTATTTCATGAGAAAGTTTTACTGCTTTCGCACTCGCAATAAACTGATGATGTAATCCTTGATACCTTTGCTGAATATTGTCCACTTGATTTGTAAAATCGCGTGTTCCTTCATTAAGAATACCTAATGACATATAATTTCCAAGAGCCAATGTACCACAATTAATTTCATTAAAGGTTAGCCAATATTTAACTTTTTCTTTATATCTCTTAAACAAGGTTTCGCAATAATGCACATAAAATGAAATTACATCCCTGCTTGCCCAACCATTATATTCTTTTGTTAAATAAAATGGCATTTCATAATGAGATATAGTAACGATAGGTTCGATATTATATTTCATAAGTTCATCAAATACATGATCATAGAACATCAAACCTTCTTCATTTGGTTCATCTTCTATACCTTTTGGATAAATCCTAGTCCAATTTATAGACATACGATAAGTTTTGAACCCCATTTCAGCCATAAGTGCAATATCTTCCTTGTAATGATGATAAAAATCACTTGCCTTATGGTTTGGATAATATAATTCATCTTCAATTTCCCTAGTGATTTGTCTAGGCATGGAATGTGTGCCACTGCTTAATAAATCCGCAATGCTCATTCCTTTTCCACCTTCATCCCAACCACCTTCAAATTGGTTAGCAGCAGTTGCACCGCCCCATAAGAAACCTTCTTTAAATGACATTGAATACCTCCTATTTTCCTTCCTTGTAAAGGATATATGTTGCTATAAATGTTGAAACAATACCTATCACAATAGAAACGCAAATCAGAATTACATTCATTCCATTTTCGCTTATAAAACATGGAATAGCAAACAACGCAGAACTTCCTGCAAATGCATAAATGTATACTTTCATTATTCCCGCAAATAAACCTGCAATCGCACTACCAATCATAGCACCCCACATTGGAGTTTTATATTTTAAATTTATTCCATACATTGCTGGTTCACTTACTCCACCGACGATTGCTGTAATTGCACAAGATACTCCAGTAGATTTAATGCTTTTATTTTTTGATTTTAATGCAACTGCTAGTGATGCAGCTCCTTGATTGATGTTAGAAAGAACTAATGATGTAAAGAATATTGGTTCATATCCTACAGATCCAAACATTTGTAGTAAATATGGAACGAAAGCTGAGTGCATTCCAGTCATAACGATAAATGGCATGAATGCAGCCAATACAGCAACACCAACGAAACCTATTGTTTCATATAACCAAATAACAAACTCTGATACATAATTTCCTAAGAAAGCTCCTGCAGGCGCTAACAAACAGAATGTAATTGGAATCATAACTAAGATTGTGCAAAGTGGTTGAATGATAGAACGTAATGATTCAGGTGAAATTTTCGCAAAGAATCTTTCGATCGGTGCCATTACCCAAACACATAAAATTACTGGAAAAATTGTTGAAGTATAACTTGCTCCATAAATTGGTAATCCAAAGAAGTTAAAAGATATACCTTCAGCTACTCCACTTACAAACGTTGGATAAATAAGCATTGCTCCTATTACCATTCCTAATCCTTGGTTTGCACCAAATTTCTTTGCTGCATTACTACCAACGATTATTGGAAGGAAATAGAAACCTGCATCTCCAACCATTGTTAATATCTGCATAGTTGCATTTGTATCGCTCAACCAACCGAAGGTCTGGATACACAACACAAGTACTTTTATCATTCCACAGCCAATAAGCACTGGGATTGCTGGTGTTAAACAACCAGAAATTGCATTTAAAACACCATTTAAAATTCCTTTAAACCCTTTTTCTTTTTTCTCTTCATTATTCTCATTTACTGCCACTTCCTCTTTTAATCCACTTTTTTCACAAATTAATTTATAAGCATCTCCAACAGCTTGTCCAATAATGATTTGAAGTTGCCCATTTTGCCACTGTACCCCAATTACACCTTCTAAACCTTCGATTTGTTCTGTTTTTACAACACTTTGATCTTTTAAGTTGAATCTTAATCTTGTAACACAGTGTGTAAAGAACATAACATTGTCTTTACCACCAATCAAATCAACTACACTATTTGCTAAATCTTCATATTTTTCTTTCTTAGCCATAATCTTTCTCCTTTTTATTTTTCAATTTCATATATGCAAACAACGTATCTCGCGAGTTATACATTGGTTTTGCCAAAATAAAACCCCACACATAAAAACACAAAAACTTGTGAATTTATGCGAGGGGTAATGCCCTAATGGTTACAATCCTCTCTACTGCATAATCGATTGATATGTAACATCAGATATAAGAGTTCTTCTTGGTTCAACTCCCATTTCAAATGCTTTAAAATGTATTCTTTAATGCTCTGCGCACATGCATATGTGTCAGGGCACTCTTTCTTCATAGAACTATATAATACGTTGTTATCACTTGCAATCATAGTATCTGCATCTCTTCGTTTTAACAGATATTGTAGATGTGATACAAAACGTGAGTAATTGAATCCTTTACGATGAATCTCTATTTTCATAGAATCTTCGATTAGCACTGTTAATTCATTGATTAAGTCTGTTTCATCGATTTCATCTTTCATATTTGCCTGCATGTTCTCAGCGTTTATAAAGTGAAGAGCAATACCCACTGCTTCCTCTTTACATAACCTAATATGCATTTTCTCATTGATTAACTTAACTGCTTTTTCACCTATTTCCATCTCTGTTTCATATAGATGTGCAACATCATATGAGAACGGCATTTTTATTTTTAAATTTTTTTCATATCTTTGAATCGCAAAGTTGATATGATCTGCTAATGTGAATACAATATTTGCGTTTAATTCATTGTCTATGTAATTCTTCGCAAAATCAACTATCCTCGCACTAATTTCAAATACCTCTTCGCTTATTTCATGTAACAACCCAAGATAGTTAGAGTTGATTCCATAGTACGTTCGATGTATTTTACTTAAATCATTTAATTCGTATGGGATTTCAGGGAATCCAATTCCTTTACCAAAGGCAATCAATTCGTTCTGGTTATTATCAATACAAACAGCAACATTGTTATTTATTTTTTCAAGAACCTTCAAGCTAAGCCTCCACGCAGTCTACCCTTTAGCGACAACAATATCATCCCCTACTGAAACTTTATCGCCAATATGATGGAATGTCAATGATAAATCTGTTCCATTTGTCACAATCATTGGTGTTGTTAAATCAATTTCTTTTTCTTCCATAAATTTCATATCGACCTCGATAATTCCTTCCCCTTTTTTTACTTTAGAACCTTGATCCACCAATGTCTTTAGACCTTCACCATTTAAGTTTACTGTATCAAGCCCAATATGAATTAACACTTCTACTCCATTATCACCTTGAATACCAAATGCATGTTTTGTATTCGCAATCATAACGAGTGTTCCATCGCACGGTGCACACACTTTACCGTCTGCTAATTTGAAAGCTACACCATCTCCCATCATACGACTTGAGAATACTTGGTCATTCACTTCTTCTATCGAAATGCAGGTACCATTTACTGGTGCATACAAATTGTTGTCTACTTCTTTTTTCTTTTTAAATCCAAACATGTTCATCTCTCCTTTATAAAATAAAAACTCTTCAAAACATCCAAAAATGACGCACATCTTGTGCCTTCATTAAAGGTAATGCCTCAAAGAGTAACAATCCTTATTTACATATTCATTCTAGTATGCGCTTTCAAGATTGTCAACAATTTTTTTGAAATTTCTTGAATGAAATTTTTACAAAACTACAGAAATACGCATAAACAAAGGCTTATTTATATATAATTTATCCAATAAAATACACCGTTTGTTTTCCTTTACCCTTTTTATTTATAACATTTCGTTCGATTAAACTTCTTAAATTATTGATTACAGTTGCTTGTGATACCTGCAAGAAATCCTGAATATCTTTCCGCCGCATTTCCTTAGATTCTAATAAGAGTTTCACGATTTCGCTTTCATACTCATTCAGATTTTGTTGCGTCATGATGGTGTTATTTCTGTTTGGTAATGTTATTTTGAATGCATTTTCACTAAGTTCAATAAAAGGTTTTACATTTGAGTTTCGATAGCTCTCCTCAATTTTAGGTATACCAGTTCCGTATGCTTCCACCCATTGTAAACGATAGAATAAGTTTGATAAATATTCGTTTCTTAATAAAGATACTCCTACTCTTAAATCATCTTTACTAATCCCTTTCATCAAACATCCTAATGAAACTATCTCTATACGATCATCAAAAATAGAAAGTAGTGTACTTCCTCCTAAAGAATAATCACGATGCACAATAGCATTAATGATAGCCTCACGTATTGCGACTTCTGGGTAATCGAAAGTATCTATCCTTTTTAAACTGTCATAGGTAGATTTCTTTTTATTATACTGTTGTACATACTGCATTGTCTTCTTCATTTGATCTATAATAGAGCCCTCAAAAATTTGGTGATCCAAGAAGTTTACTTTTGATTTTCCTTCAAAAACAGCACATTTTGTTGTAGTAGGACATTGATCTGATATCAAATAAGCTAGATTACTATAGATACTATCGTTTGTATAGAAATGTAGAGTTTTCATCTGATTTTCTTTCATTGGAAGTTCCATATCTTCGCAAGCTGTCATGAATGATGTGAATGATAGCTCTTGATTTAAGGAACGTTTCTTTTCAAAACATTCACCATCAGATTCCACAATCATCTTCTTTATCATAAGTTCGCTTGCACACACACTTGACGCTCCTTGACGAACATAAACACCGTTAGACTTAAGACCCTTATTTTTTAAATAGTAGGGTTTTGAATTTCCCTCTTGAACAAGGATTTCTATTATCATTTTCGAATCCATTTCTTTTATCAAACATTTCGTGTACATAGTCGCATCTGGTGAAATACTTTCTCGAATAGAATTCGTTATTTTTAACATGACATCATCTATTTCTTCTTTTTTAACACCACTAACACTGCCATCATCTTCCATACCAACAAATATGGTTCCACCCTCACTATTAGCAAAGGCTACAATCGTCTTTTTCAAATCATCTACGTATTCTCTTTTAAATTCTGTGTACATATCTTCTTTTTTCATGAATTCACCTTTCTAATACTTTCTAATATTATTATAATAATTCTAATATTAGAAAGCAAGAGAAAAGGCAGAGTATTTCTACCCTACCTATTTATACTAATTTAGTCCATGATATTCTTTATAAATATCATTCTTTGATAAGCCTCTTTCTTTAGCGACTCTTTTTATTGCTTCGTTGGTTGTCAAACCATCTTCTACATAGGTATTAATTTGATCATGTAACAAAGGCATAGCAGACAGTTCTATATCCGCTCTATCTTCTCCACAACCTTCTACAACAATCACCATTTCTCCTTTTAAGTCGTCCACAATTTCAAGGACTTCTTCTATGGTACCACGAATAAATTCCTCATGTTTCTTAGTAAGTTCTCTAGCAAGGCAAATCTGACGATTCCCAAGCACTTCTAAGGCACTATTCAACATCTTTTTGATACGATGTGGAGCTTCATAAAAAACCATGGTAAATGGATAATATTTTAAATCAAAGAGTTCTTTAATTCTCTCTTTTTCTCCTGATTTCAAAAAACCATAAAACAGAAAATGCTCTGTAGACAATCCACTGGATACAAGTGCATTTAACATTGCATTACATCCTGATATAGGAACTACATTAAACCCTGCTTCCATAACTTTCTTAGAGACAATAGAACCAGGATCAGATATCAAAGGATATCCAGCATCACTTACAAGGGCTACATCGTTTCCCTTTTGTAATAATTCCAACAATCCATTTGCACTCTGTGCTTCGTTATGTTGATGATGCGCTATCAATCGTGTCTTAATACCAAAATGAGATAATAGCTTCATGGTATTTCTCGTATCTTCTGCCGCAATCACATCAACGCTTTCAAGTATACGAATAGCACGTGGTGTCATCTCACCAAGGTTTCCAATGGGAGTTGCGACAACATACAATGTTGGTTGTTCATTTTCAAAACTTTTTTGACGAATCATGCTTTTCACCTACCGATCAGAAAAATCCATATCCGGCCATAATTCTTTAAAGCTTAAAAACTGTACATCTTCTCTATTTTCAATTTTGACCTGTTGAAGAAGTACATTCATACTTGTAATACGATATCTATTCCCTTTATATTCAATTTGTGAATTCATTTTAGGAAGACCATCTCTTAAGCGTTTGTATTGTTCATCTTCAAATTTTAAACAACACATTAATTTTCCACATTGTCCACTTAACTTTTGAATGTTCAATGCCAATAACTGGTTCTTCGCCATATTAATAGAAACAACATCAAAATCATTTAAGAACCTTGAACAACATGTTTCCATTCCACAACTTCCTAGTCCTCCAATAATCTTAGATTTATTACGAGGTCCGATCTGACGAAGTTCGATACGACACTTAAAGATACCTGCTAATTCTTTTAGTAATTCTCTGAAGTCTACACGCTCATCCGCTACATAAACAAAGATAATTTTACTACAGTCTAGTGTGTATTCTGCTTCAATAAGATTCATATCTAACTTGTACTTTTCAATACAGTCATTGCATATCTTCATTGCTTTCTTTGCTTTTTCTTCATTCTCCGCAACTTGTTTTAAGTCTTTTTCACTTGCTTTACGAAGAACGGGTTTTATTTCCATTCCATTGGAGAAGAAAGCTTCACTTTCTTTTACAATTTCACCTAGCTCTAATCCACGCACAGTTTCCACTACGACTAAATCACCTACATGGTAATCATCGTGATCTGTACCAAACGTATAGATTTTCTTGGATTCTTTAAATGAAACAAACGCTACAAATTTATACATACGAGGAGGTTTTTTATCCTCGTGGCGTGTGTCATTTTTATGATCTTGAAATTTCTGTTTATTTTCCTGACTCATCTTGTCACCTCTTTCATTTGATACAGCATCTGATCCAACAATAGCTGTATATTTACAGAACGCAATAATGTATCTTTGGTCTGCATAAGTATTTGCAATAGTTTTACATAATCCATGTGTTTGCTTTGTATGACACTCATTTGCTTCAAGTACCATTCATCACTTGTCTCACGATTATCTTTCATACAATCTTTGAAAAGCAAATGCAACATATCTACGATATATACAAGCGATTGTTTTCCATATTTTTTCTGTTTCGCAGGAAACCCATCTACTTGCATGAATAGCAATGCTTTATCTGGTGATACACAAAATCTTTCTACCATACCCTTGAACACATAAAGTGCATGTTGGTAATCTTCGGATTCACTCGCTTCTAGTATATCTTGTTTTGCACGAATCAAATTGCTAAGTATATAAGCGTCTAGTTCACTGACTTCTTCGTGCACTGCTTGGTAGCATTGTTTCGCGTTCAAGGCAGTAAAAGGAATGTTTTGACATCTTGAAACAATGGTAGGTAATACTCTATCAATTTGTTCCACAATAAGGATTGCGATCATGTCGTTGGTTGGTTCTTCCAAAAACTTTAATAAACTATTTAACGCATCTGGAGTAGCATTCTCCGCATGATCAAGAACATAAATTTTCTTACCTTTTCTTTCCAATCCAGTTTTATTAAATGCGACCTGTAGCTTTAGGATGGCATCTTTCTTTATAGAAACGTTTGTTCCATCGATGTATATCATATCTGCATATTCATTATGCAATACGCGCATACAAGTATCGCATGTTTCACAAGCAAATCCTGTTTCATCACATAGTATACTTTGCGCTAACAAGTATGCAGTTTCTTTCTTTGGTGTTCCACTTGGTCCACTAAACATATATGCATGTGCAAGCTTATCACTTTCTAGAGCATTCTTTAATGTGTGATAGACCACAGGTTGCTGTTCCTTCAAAACATCTTTAAACATGAGGTTCAATAATCTCCAATAAAGCATTTACAGTATCTGTTAATACCGTATCAATATCTTTATTTGCATCGATCACATGCATACGATCTTTGAATTTTTCTTTTACGATTTCATATCCTTCCGCAACTTTCTTATGAAATTCATTGCTTTCGTTATCTAATCGATCAAGATTACCACGATTGCTAACTCTAGATAATCCTGTCTCTAAACTAACGGATAAGAAAATTGTTGCGTTTGGAATATGTCCTTCAATCGCAAATTCATTGATTTGATAGACTTCATCAAACCCGATTCCTCTTGCGATCCCTTGATATACTAAAGAACTATCTACAAAACGATCGCATAATACGATTTTATTTTCTGCTAATGCAGGAAGAACTTTTTCTATCAAATGTTGACGACGACTTGCCGCATACAACAAAGCTTCACATCTAGGATCCATTGCTGTATTTTTTGGATCAAGGATGACATGGCGTATTTGCTCGGCAATATCAATTCCTCCAGGTTCTCTTGTATATATTACAGGATATCCTGCTTCTTTTAATTTTTCATATGCTAATTTAGAAATGGTTGTTTTACCACTTCCATCATTTCCTTCAAATGTAATAAATAGACCGTTGCGCATCTTCAACACTCCTAACCAATCTAACATATTATATCATAATCAAAGGGTATCACACAAAGATTTTAATGTTTAGAATACTTGTGAACTACGCAAAATGTATACCTTTTCAAGATATATCATATACTACCAATAGGGAATTGCTTCACTCCCTTCTATATACAGGTGGTTTTCCACATAAAAAGGAACAATTTCTATGTGAGTCGTTCCTTTTTATATGTTTAAAATCCTTTTTCTTTTAACTCGTGTACAAGTTCTACATAGAACTCACGCACATCAAAATCATCTATATTTTCTCGGTTCAAATCAATCATATCACCATGTGATATACCCCTGTTTCCTTTTGTCGTAAGAAAGCGAAAGTTTTCTCCCCATGGAAATGAAGTTTCTGCGACTAATCCATCGTTAGGTCCATCAAAGTAGGATACCAATTGCATTGAGAAGTTTAAGGGAAAGCGACCATCTCTTGCTCGATTTAACTTAGAACCTACACTTTGATAATACACATTTTCTTTATCTACTACAAGTTCATTAAAGTTTGTACATGAGGAAGCCGTTAAATCGTTTACGGAAGATAAGAAATCGGGATTAAAATCGCCCATCTTTTTTAATGTTGCGTTGTACATATCCGCTACTTGTTCTTTCACTTTCACTGGTATTTTATGTAATAGATAGTCCGCAAACACACATCCCTTATGTGGTGTATTTATGGTTGTTAAAGAAGCTACATAGGGGGCCATACCCAACTGTGATATCGCATATCTACTATCTAATCCACCTTTTGAATGTGCAATAATATTTACTTTTTCACTCCCTGTTTCTTTTCGTATCGCCTGAATCCTATCTGCCAATTCCTTTCCGCTATCCGCAATAGCTGCGGCGGATTGATGGTTTCCATAATATAGGATTGCGCCATTACGCTCTAATTCTTTTGGAATCCTTCCCCAATAGTTAAAGTATTTGAAATCCCTAAAAAAGACACCGTGTACCATAAGAATTGGATATTTTGTTTCGCAAATTTTATCTTTTGATCGCTCTTTGTTGATGATCATCTTTTTACTTTCAAAGATGCTTTCCTTATATGTAATACGAATGATATAGTACAAGGCAATGAATTGAGCAATTGGAATCCAACCACATACGATTCCAATCACACGCCATTTTAGCTTCAATTGATATGAGGTCGTATACACACGTATAATTCCATTCCAGAAAACTACCGCTTCTATTATAAATACACATAATAAATGAAGAAGCCAGCCTCTCCAATCTGTGCGTTGAAGATCATAAATTAAATACATCGTACTTGCGATTGTAGATAATAGAAACACAATCAAAAGCTCACATCCATCTGCACAAACTCTTAATCGCCATGTTGTCATCCAACGATTCGTAAAGGTTGGATAGATATTAATCCATACAAAAAGTAGTACAAAAAGAAACAACACTACGTTGCGATTATCAAATAGTGGGAAACAAATAAAATTGGCGACACAGAATATAACACTCGCGTCTATGATTCGCATACAACATTTCATATAAATACCCCTTGTTTAGATTTATTTTATCATAAATAGTCACTTTAATGCTTACACTTATAAAAATTATATAAATATTGGAACAAATTAAGTGCATTTTCAGAAAATAAATGATAAAATATGAAAGAATTTATAAAACAAGGAGGCTTATATATGATTAGAGTTGGAATTATCGGATATGGTAACCTCGGTCGAGGTGTAGAATGTGCTTTAGCAAAAGCAAAAGACATGGAATTAGTTGGAATTTTCTCAAGACGTGATCCAGCCACTGTAACACCTCATGACAGCGCGACTCCTGTATATACAATGGAAGATGCAATGAACATGAAAGATCAAATTGATGTCATGATTCTTTGCGGAGGTAGTGCAAATGATCTTCCTGAACAAACAAAGGAAATGGCAAAGTATTTCAATGTAATTGATAGTTTTGATACGCATGCTAAAATACCTGCACATTTTGAAAATGTGGATGCTTCTAGTAAAGCAGCAAAGAAAATCTCTATTATTTCTTGCGGTTGGGATCCAGGAATGTTCTCCTTAAACCGTTTATACGCTAGTGCAATCCTTACAGAAGGTAAAGATTATACATTCTGGGGAAAAGGTGTATCTCAAGGACACTCTGATGCTGTACGACGCATCGAGGGTGTGAAAGACGCAAAACAATATACAATTCCTGTGGAAGCTGCATTAGATGCAGTACGTAGTGGAACAAACCCTGAACTAACAACACGTCAAAAACATACAAGAGAATGTTTTGTAGTTGCTAAAGAAGGTGCAGACTTAGCACAAATCGAGCGTGATATTGTGACTATGCCAAACTACTTTGATGAATATGATACAACAGTACATTTCATTGATGAAGAAGAGTTCAAGCGTGATCATAGTGGAATTCCACATGGTGGATTCGTAATTCGTAGCGGAAGCACTGGTTGGAACAATGAACATAAACATGTGATTGAATATCAATTAAAGTTGGATTCCAATCCAGAATTCACATCTAGTGTATTAGTTGCTTATGCAAGAGCAGCATATCGCATGCACCAAGAAGGAATGAGTGGATGTAAAACCGTATTTGATATTGCTCCTGCTTATCTACACCCTGAATCAAGCGAAGAACTACGTAAACATATGTTATAAAACAAACCCACAGGAGCCAACTCTTGTGGGTTTTTATTGTCGTTTCATGGGGTTTGCGTTACAATAGATACATACGCAAAAGGAGATATTTATGAAAAAATTTATAAAGACTATGTTTATACTAACATGTATGATTACACTAGCTGCATGTGGAAGCGATAAGGAAGAAACAAAACCAAAAGATGAAAACTTATTAAGTGGAAAACATAACGTAGAGATCATTGTAAAAGATATGGGAACTATGAAAGTTGAATTAGATGCGGATACAGCTCCTATTACAGTTACAAATTTTATAGACTTGGTAAATCAAAAGTTCTATGATGGATTAACGTTCCATCGTATTATTGATGGATTTATGATTCAGGGTGGAGACCCAAATGGAAATGGGACAGGTGGCTCTGATAAAACTATCACTGGAGAATTTGCGAACAATTCCATTGAAAACAATATCAAACATGAACGTGGAGTACTTTCTATGGCTCGTTCAAATGATAATGATTCCGCAAGTTCACAATTCTTTATTATGCACGCAACTGCACCACATCTTGATGGTGACTATGCAGCATTTGGACATGTAACAGAAGGTATGGATATTGTAGATAAAATTGTAAGTGAAACATCTGTATTAGATGAAAATGGAACTGTTGCGAAAGCAGATCAACCTGTTATTGAAACTATCCGTGTCATAAAATAGGAAGGAACTATTTCCAATGAAGAAAGCATTCCAGATTGAAAAAGATCGAAAAGAAGATACATCTGGCATTATTCAACACGAAAAAAAAGAAGCTATTCGTTTAAACAAATACATCAGTAGTTCTGGATACTGTTCTAGAAGAGAAGCAGATCGATTGATAGAAGCACGCAAGGTTACCATTGATGGAGAAATCGCAACACTTGCGACGAAAGTCGAAGCACATCAAAAAGTTATGGTTGAACATACATTGATCGAACATAAACAAGAGATGTTGTATATTGCTTTGCATAAACCTGTTGGTATCACGTGTACAACAGACACTGCAATTGATGGGAATATGGTTGATTTTATGAACCATAAAGAGTCTATCTTTCCAATTGGTCGTTTAGATAAAGAATCCAGTGGTTTAATACTACTCACCAATGATGGAGATATCGTAAACAAAATATTGCGTTCTGTAAATCAACATGAGAAAGAATATATTGTAAAAGTAGATAAGCCTATTCAGGAAGAGTTCGTACAAGAATTACGCAAAGGCGTTAAAATCTATAATGCTGTTGCGAATACTTATCAAATAACAAAGCCTGCAATTGTAGAACAAATTGACACCTTATCTTTTCGTATTATTTTAACAGAAGGATTAAATCGTCAGATTCGAAGAATGTGTACTGCATTTCAATATAAAGTTGTAAAACTAGAACGTGTTCGAATCATGAATATACATTTAGAACCGCTCAAAGTTGGACAATGGAGATATTTACACGCAGATGAATTGCGTACCTTAAACAGTTTAATACAAGATAGCAAATCCTTTGATGAGGATATTGAAGAATAGATTTATAAAAAGAAAAAGGGTGAGCGTATGAATAAGAAAAAGTTAAATGAAATACGAAATGGATTACCAGAAAATGTAACACTCATTGCAGTTAGTAAGATGCATACAAAAGAAGAAATAGCAGAAGCTTATGCATGTGGTTGTACCATCTTTGGTGAAAATAAAGCACAAGAAATGGTACAGAAGTATCATCCAGATTATGAATGGCATTTTATTGGTCACCTACAAAGAAATAAAGTCAAAGATGTTGTTCCTTTAGCAAGTATGATTCAAAGCTTGGATAGCTTACGTTTAGCAGAAGAAATTGAAAAACAATGTGCAAAAATTGATAAAGTAATGCCAGTACTTGTAGAAATAAATATTTCACGTGAAGTAAATAAAACTGGAATTTTATTCGAAGAATGCTCTAGTTTTATCAAACACTGTATGCAATATCCTCATATAGATATTCAAGGCTTGATGTGTGTAGGACCACTTGAAAAGCCTGAAACTACAGAAGAATGTTTTGAAAAGATGAATGTTCTTTATCGTAAGATGCAAAGTGAATATGGAGAAGATAAAATTCATACCTTATCTATGGGGATGAGCTCTGATTATCAACTTGCCATTCAGCACGGTTCTAATATGATACGATTAGGAACTATTATCTTCGGAAATCGTAATTATAACTAAATCATTAGTTCATGAAGCCTTATAGAAAGTAAGTGAGAAAATTCACTTACTTTTTTGCATCTTCTTTTTCTTTGTATTGAGAGTATCTTAGGAATAAAATCTCCGCAAGTATAAAAAATAAGTTGGCTGCTTCGTGTAAAATATGTTCTCCAATCATTACCTTTGATGTGGTGATATAAATGCTTTTCGTACACACTTGTGCCAAATCATTATTTTTCAGTCTTGTTATCGAGATTGTAGATACATTTTTTGATCGTAATCTAGATGCGAAATCTGTAATAAGATCTCCTTCTCCACGGAGTGAAATAAGAATCACAACATCACTAGATTCTAAAAATGGTAAAACCATTTCTGTTTCTTTCTCACCAGAAAGTACATATACTAATTCCCCACAATATAAAAACATCCGTTGTAATTCATTGGCAACTGAATTCTGTAGTGCACCAGTACCATAAACAAAGATTCGCTTTGAACGATATAACAAAGCGCAGATATCTGTAAAATTACGTTCTCTTATCTCATCAATAGCATACTTGCACGTATCACAAACCTTATCCACAAGTTCAGGATCAATTGTCGTGGTTTGTGTTGGTCTTTGTTCCCAATTTAGATACACCTTTAATTCACTGTATCCCTTTAAGGAAAGCTTCTGTGCAAAACGAAGTATAGTTGTCTTAGAAACATGACAGCGATCTGCTAATTCATTGATGGATAAATTAGCACATTCTTTTTGATGTTCTTGTATGTAATTCCAGATATAAATATCGTTTGATGATAATTCATTATAATGCGCATTTACCAGTTCTGCAATTTTCATGTTGTTCACCTCAGTATTTTGATTATAACACGAAATCAAGATACTTTGATACGATGTAAAAAAAACTGTATGTTTTGACATACAATTTTTTCTTATTTAAGAGCTGGCCAAAAGTCTTTGTTTGCTTCGATTAAATCATCTAAAATGGCTTTCGCAACACCTGCACTAGGTACTGTTTTACTTAACGTAAGTGCTTGCCAAAGTTTCAAATAACTTTGTTCTGCCCATGCATCTACAACTAATTTCTCAACAGATACTTGTTGTTCCATAAGACCTTTTTGGAATTGAGGGATACTTCCAACACAAATTCTTTCAGGTCCATTTTTACCTACGATACAAGGAATTTCTACCATTGCGCTCGGATCAAAATTCTCAACTGCACCATTATTTTCTACAATCAATAACATTTTTTCTTTTGTATTATATGCCAATGCACATGCTAAATCTACGATATAAGAAGCATGTTCATCGATGTGTAAATCTGCACCTTCACTGCTTTGGTTTTCTGCTATTTTTTTACACTCTCCAAATACAAATTTTTCTCTTCCATCCATAACTTGATTTGCTCGTGTATAGGTAGGATCTGTATGTTCTACTACATAATCTGGATATAAATAGTATTTCAAATACGTGTTTGGTAATGTTTCAGGATCAAGGGCATACACATCTCTTGCCTTAAGGAACGTATCGTTCCAACTTGGATCTGAGTGCTGATACATTTGTGTATCTACATTATATCCGTTTTTAGAGATATGTTTCTTTAATTCAGGCATTAAATCATTTCCATCTAAATCTTTAACACTTGTCCACCAACCGAAATGATTTAAACCATAATATGTAATATCTAGTTTTTTACGATCTTTGATTCCTAATATTTCAGCCATATGACGTTCAATACCAATTGGCATATCACAGATATTTAAGATTTTTGCGTTTGGACGTAGTTTACGTGTAGCTTCTGCAACGATTGCTGCTGGATTTGAGTAGTTTAACATCCAAGCATTTGGAGAATATTGTTCCATATAATCTACAAGTTCTAACATAGCACCAATAGAACGCATACCATAAGCAATCCCACCAGGTCCACATGTTTCTTGTCCAACTACATTATATTTCATTGGAATTTTTTCATCTAATTCACGCATTGCATATTTACCTGCACGAATATGTGCCATTACAAAATCAACATCTTCAAATGCTGTTTTTGGATCTGTTGTAGCCATGAATTCAATTTCTGGGTTACGTTCTCTAATAAGCACTTCACATGCATCCGCAACTATTTTTTGACGCTGTGCATCGTTATCATAAAACTTAATAGAACGAAGTGGAAAACGTTCTAAGTGTGACAATAACATTAAGACGATGCCTGGAGTATATGTACTTCCTCCTCCAGCAATTAAAACTGAAAATTTCTTCATATTAAGTTCCTTTCTAAGATAGATTTTATATTCTACCTAATGTAAGTTCCATGCTTTCTCTAACCTTTGGAACATCTAACCCAATGATTACTTGGACAGAATCTCCATTTTTCACTAAACCAATTGCTCCATATTTCTTAAATTCATCTAAACTTTGAATTTCTTTTTCATCTTTTACAAGCAATCTTAATCTCGTTGCACAGTTACTAATTTCAAGTATGTTGTCTCCGCCACCAAGGCAAAGAATCAAACCATCAACATCATATTTATCTTTTGATTTAACTTCCCCATCTTTTAACATTTGATATTCATCTTTGGTAAGTAGTTTTACATCTTCATCAATTTCACGTCCTGGTGTTTTATAATCAAACTTTAGGATCATAAACTTGAACACATAGTAATAAATAAAGATAAATGCAATACCTACCACAAACATCATAACGTACATCATGACATTGTTTTTAAATAATGGGACAAGGTTCAAGAATATAATGTTTGGAATTCCTTGACCGAAGTTACCAACAACCCCAACCGCGAGCATTGCGACTGCAAGTACAGCAGATAACACAGAGTAAACGATATAAAGCATAGGCGCAACGAATAGGAATGTAAATTCTAATGGTTCTGTAATCCCAGTCATCATCGAAGTAAGACATGCAGGAATCATTAATGCGATAACCATTTTACGTTTCTTTGGATTTGCTGTTTTATAGAAGGCTAACGCGACTCCAATAACACCGAAGATTTTCGCAAGTTCACCATTTGAGAATCCACCTAATGGATACACTTCAACAAGTGGTTTTGTTGAGTTTACAAACTCTGGAAGGTGTTGTGCCCAATACCCAATAGTTCCACCTTCTACCAATACATTATCAAATAGTACTGGTGCATATATAAAGTGGTGAACCCCGAAAGGTAATAATAATTTTTGTAGTATATTATAAGAGAACAAACCAAAGTAACCAGATTCTTTAAAGAATCCCTGTACACCTAGTAATAACGTTTGAAAATGCGGCCATACCATTGCTACTAAGATAGCAACAGGTATCATCACAAAGAATCCAATCATAACAACGAAAGCAGATCCTTTGAAGACACCTAAATAATCTGGCAAGTCTTTTTCATAGTATCTATTGTGTAAGAAAATTGCTAAACCAGCGATAATAATTGCGCCTATCATACCAGTATCTAATGTTTTGATACCTGCAATCATAGCTAGACCACTCGTTCCACCAACATCTGCAGTAAAGTCTACACCAATATTTGTACCAAATTGATTTAAGAACTCACTTAAGAAATAGTTGAATGTGATATAGATTACAAAGGTTTCCATACATGCTCTTGCATTTTGTTTCTTAGCTAATGCAATTGGTAAGGATATGGCAAATAATAATGGTAGTTGATTGAATACAGTGTTTGCTCCTGCACTAATCATGGACCAAAATTTAAACCAAATGGATTCTGGATTTGCTAAGTCTCCTACAATTTGCGGATTCATACAAGTTGTTGCTAAACCAACCATGATACCAGCAAATGCAAACAGTAGAACTGGAGTGAACATTGCACCTCCAAATTTCTGAATTTTCTGTTTCATAATACTTCCTTTCTCTCCCTGAATGTAATGGGTTTCAATTACATATTTTATTATAGATACCCCTATGTATGAAAACAAGATAGATGGTCACTTCTGTCCCAATATCCTTGTTTGGTACATTTTCCCTTTTTGTGGACTTTTTCCCATAAGAAAAGAAAGAATCGAGAGTTTCCTTCCGATTCTTTCTTTTCTTAATAGTAATAATACATGCTTGATCTTGCCATACCAAATGCAAATAGAAAGAAGAACACATAGAGTGCTACAATGCTTAACACTCCTACGATTGCTCCTATACCTGCATTTTTTGATGATTTAGGCTTTGTATCTTTCCATACAAGGAAAAGTACCAAACCAACAATTGGAATACAGCATCCTAAAACGCCCCATCCGAAATTGCCATCATCTTGGCTTTGTGTTTTAGTCAATTCATTTTGTGAAATTGCCACTCCACAATTAGGGCAGATTACTGCTTTATCATCTATCTCTTTACCACAATTTCTACAGTACATAAAAATCTCCCTTTTCTAAACTATGCTTTCTTTGCTTGCTCTACTCCATATGCATAACCTAAGCCATAAACATAGGCTACACTTTTGAAAAACAAACAGCATAGTGCATATCCAAACAAGAACCCTGTAACAAATCTACGCCAATTGTTACTTTCATACTTCGTCAATAATTGAATAAACCCATCCAACAACATCGGAACCATGAGACATATTAATATAAGTATAGATGGTACAAAGAACCAATAGGATACAATAGCTACTAAAATACCAATCAATTCACCTGTACATCTTGCACAAATAGGAAATTTCTTTCCGTGATAATGAAATGATCGTTCATCTCTTCCATGACATCCAAAAATAATTGGAAGCCATTTATAAAGAAATTTTTTCATCGATTAATAATAGTAACCTGAACTTCCTTCGCTAATTCCTACCATAAATAAGAATGCGTAGAATATTACGATAAGAATAACAGATACAAGTGCTCCTATTCCTGCTGCTTTTGATGTTTTTGGTTTTGTATCTTTCCAAACTAGGAATAAAATTAAACCTACTAAGGGAATACAGCATCCAAGAAGACCCCATCCAAATCCACCATTATCAATTACATCTGGTGTTGCTGCTTTCGTCTCCTGAGAAACTCCACAATTAGGGCAGATTACTGCCTGATCATCAATCTCTTTACCACAATTTTTACAATACATAATTCTTCTCCTTTTCAAAACTGGTTATTCTTTACGACCCTTCCCAGTAGGTAAATTTTAACATGTTATAGAAAAATTGTCTATTCTGCGTAAAATTTGAATAGACAATTGGAAATTTAATTGATTTTTTTTAAAATTTTAAGGGAATTTGTCTCATATCCGTTTTAAGAGGATTTTAACAGCATAAGAGGCAATCGCAATACCAGCAGCTGTTGGTACAAACGGAGAACTTGCTGGTGGCATTTTCTGCTTTCTAGTAACACCATCTTCATTCACAATACTTGTTTGTACACTTGGATGTTCGCTTGAACATACCACTGGTATCTTTCCCTTAATACGATTCTTTCGTACAAGATTACGCATCACTTTTGCTACTGGATCATAGCTAGTTTTCATAAGTTCTGTAATTTCAATCTTTGTAGGATCCATGCGATTTGCCATTCCCATACTAGAAATAAAGTTAATCTTATGTTCTAAACAATAACGAATTAAAGCTAATTTAGATGTCATTGTATCGATCGCATCTACTACAAAATCCACGTGTTCTTGAAATAACTGTTCATTTTTACTTTCATCATAAAACATATCATATCGTACAATCTCACAATCCTTACGATACGTTTCAATACGTTCTTTCATCACTTCAGTTTTTGAACGACCTACTGTTTGAAAAGTCGCATGTATTTGACGATTCAAATTACTTAACGCAACTTGATCTCCGTCTACAAGAATCAATTTTCCTATTCCACAACGAGCTAGTGATTCTGCACTATAAGAGCCAACACCGCCAACCCCTACCACCATAACACACGCATTTTGAAGTGTATCAATTCCTTCTTTTCCAATCAATAATTCCATTCTTTGTAATGGTGTTTCCATATCAGTTATCTAACCACTCTTTCACATCTGTAACTACACATTCAGGATACCCACTCGCTTCAATATCATACCAATGTACTTGCATTTGATTTCGAAACCAAGTGTATTGACGTTTCGCAAAATTGCGTGAGTTCTTTTTGATTTTCTCTACACTTTCTTCGATAGTCGCAGAACCCTCAAAGTATTCTTTCCATTCTTTATATCCAATTCCTTGAAAACTTTGTAAGTCCCATACATTTTCATGAGAGGATACAAGCGATTTTATTTCCTCCAATAAACCCTCTTTCATCATTTGATCTACCCTTTGATTAATTCGTTCATACAGACGTTCACGATCCATTGTCAATCCTATGATATATGCATCATAAATCATTGTGTGTTCTTGAGATTCTATAATGTCGCTCTTTTTTTCACCTGTATGTGCCATATATAAAGCGCGAACGATTCGTTGTCGATTATTTTGATGAATGCTTTCACATACTTTAGGATCCACTACCTTTAACATACCCCATAGTTCATCGTTACTTCTTTCATTTAAAAAACTCATAAATTCTTCATCTTTTTCCTGTTCAAGAAAACGATAATCATAGATAGCTGATTTGATATATAACCCTGTTCCTCCGCATATGATTGGAACACAACCCTTGTCATGTATTTCTTTTACATGCTTTCGTGCAATTTCTTGAAACATCATAACGTTATAATCGTCTATGAACGAAAAACAATCCACAAGAAAATGAGGAACATCCCTCATTTCCTCTTTCTTTATTTTTGCGGTACCAATGTCCATGTTCTTATATACTTGCATGGAATCTCCGCTAATAATTTCACCATGAAATGTTTGTGCCATAGAAATACTTAGGCTTGTTTTTCCTACTCCTGTAGGTCCAACTATGATTAACACTTTCTCCATATTAACCTCTTTCAAACTCTTTAATCAATGCTTTATCTTCCATACAAATCAAAGTAGGTCTTCCATGTGGACAATGAAATGGTTGTTCACATTTACCTAAATCATCAATTACCTGCTTCATTTCTTCAAGCGTTAGGGAACGATTGAATCGTATGGAACTATGACAGGCCATAGTCGCAATCGCATGTTTTCGTAGTTTATCAATACTGATTTCAGAATCCCTTTCCCAAATATCAATCATATCTGTAAGAAATGCTTCTTCTGCGATATCTTTCATCCAAATAGGTAGTTCACGACATACCAATGTCGTATTCCCAAATGCCTCTAGGTGTATTCCTAATTGTTCTAACAATGCATTTATATCATCAATTTGTGAAACTGCAGAGATTGTACTTTCAATTGTAATTGGTAATAATAATGGTTGCGCATCTGTAATGCCTTTCAAAATCTGTTCTCGTATAACTTCATAATGATATCGTTCTTGTGCTGCATGTTGATCAATAATATAAAGTCCCTTTTCTCCTTCAGCTAAAATATAACAGTTGTGAAACTGTCCTATTACACGAAGCTGAGGTAGACTTGGATTGATTGGTTTTTTATCGACTATTACTTCTTCTTGAGCTGGTATTATAAGCTCTTCCGATACAACCTTATCTTTGAAAAGAGTCTCGCTTTTTTGCGTTTCTTCTTTTGTAGTCACTTCATAATTGGAAGGTGTATCTTCTACTTGATTCTGTTTAATCTCTACGGTATATTCCTGTCTTGGTAAATCTATCGTTTGTTGTTTTAACTCTTGTTTCTTTTCTTCAATCTTTACTTTTAACTCTTCCATATCTAAAGGTGCTTGTTTTTCTGGTTGTGTAAAAGTTTCGTTCACTTCATCGTGAAGTTCTTTGACTTTTTCTTCTCTATCGTAAGTAAACTGTAAAGAAGGCATTTCTACTTTTTCTTTAATGGTATCCTTTTTTATATCTACATTTGGTATTTCCATTTGTTGCATCAACGCTTGACGAATAGTTTCATATACCAATTTTTCTAATTGTTTTTCTTTTGATAAACGAATTTCCCATTTTGATGGATGTACGTTTACATCTACAAGTTGCGCATCCATAAGCATATCAATAATGACAATTGGATAGCGATCCTTTGGCATATATGGTGAATACGCATCTAAAATGGCTTTCTGTAAATGAAAGTTACGTACCATTCTTCCATTGATATATAAAAGCATATAATATTTTGTAGCACGTTGAAATTGCGGCTGCATTGCATATCCAACAATTCTATAATCGCTATCTTCATTATCTAATTTAATTGCGGTTTTCGCAGTTTCTCTTCCGTATATTTGCATCAACACTTCTAATAAGTTTCCACTACCTTTGGTTTTGAATATTTCTCTTCCATCGTGTGATAGATTGAAACTGATATCCGGATGGGATAATGCAAACTTCTGTACTACATCTGATATCAAAGAAAACTCATATTGTGGACTCTTTAAATGTTTAAAGCGAGCGGGTGTTTTTTGAAATAGGTTCTTGATTTCAATCATGGTTCCTTTAGGAGAACCCGCTGGTTTTGCCTTCACGAGTGTACCATATGATATTTCTACTTCACTACTATCGGCACCATTGTTTGTCCTCATTAACACATGAGAAACAGAGGCTATTGAAGGTAATGCCTCCCCACGAAACCCCATCGTATTAATTTTCCAAAGATCATCTACATCTTTGATTTTACTAGTTGCGTGTCGTTCAAAAGCCAAGGTTGCATCCTGTGCATCCATGCCATCCCCATCATCAATAATTGTAATCGTATCGATTCCACCTTGTGCTATTTGTATTTCTACATGATGTGCATTCGCATCAATACAGTTTTCTACAAGTTCTTTTACAATACCTGCTGGTCTTTCAACCACTTCACCTGCTGCGATCATATTTGATAAATGCTCATCTAATTGATGAATACGTCCCATGAATCAACACCTCCTTTATTTATAGCTTATCTTTTATTTCATATAAGAATTGCATTGCTTCAATTGGTGTCATCTTATTTACATCTACTTCTTGTATTTTATGGACGATACCTTGATACAATGGATTCTCTTTTTCAATTACTACTGGTTGTTCAATTTGCGCAACCATATTCGGTTGTAATTCTAAATTATCTAGAATTTGCTTCGCACGATCTAGTACAGAATTTGGAAGATGAGCAAGTCTAGCAACGTTGATACCATAAGACTTATCTGCTTTTCCGTCAACTACACGATATAAGAAAGTAACCTTGTCATCTTCTTCGTGTACTTCTACATGAACATTACGAATACTTGGGTTCTTTTCCTCCATCTCAGTTAATTCATGATAATGAGTAGAGAATAAAGTTTTTGCTTTTATGTTACGAATAATATATTCTAACATTGCTTGTGCTAGTGCCATTCCATCATATGTAGATGTCCCTCTACCTATTTCATCGAATAAGATAAGTGAATTTTCAGTAGCATTTTGTAATGCATTATTTGCTTCTATCATTTCCACCATAAATGTTGATTGTCCAGACATGATATCATCACTTGCTCCAATACGTGTAAAGATTTGATCAAAAATTGGCATATGAACACTCTTTGCAGGAACGAAACAACCAATTTGTGCCATAATCACAAGAAGTGCAGTTTGACGCATATAGGTTGATTTACCACCCATGTTAGGTCCCGTAATCATAAGGACATCATTTTCTTTATTCATGGTTAAATTGTTTGATACATAACGTGTAGTTTTCATAACACGATCCAATATTGGATGTCTTGCCTCTTCCATATGAATTGCATGTTGTTCATCAAACATAGGTCTAGTATAGCCATTTTCACTTGAAATATCAGCTAAGGCATATAACGCATCGATCGTTGCCAAGGTAGTTGCCACATCATGAAGTTTTGGTAAGTATACTTTGATATGGTTCAATAGATTGTTAAACAACTCTACCTCTAAACGTATACTTCTTTCTTGTGCATGTAAAATTGCATCTTCTTTTTCTTTTAATTCTTGCGTGATAAATCGTTCTGCATTTGATAATGTTTGTTTACGAACATATCCAAATTCTTCTTTTATCTGTTCAAGATTCGCATTCGTTACTTCGATATAATATCCAAATACACGATTGTATCCAATCTTTAAGGATTTAACCCCTGTTCTTTCTCTTTCTTTATTTTCTAATTCAAGAATCCAGTTCTTGCCATTCTTTCCAATAGAACGAACTTGATCCAGTTCTTCATTATAGCCTTCTACAAAAATTCCACCATCTTTTAATGTTAATGGAGGTTCCTCTACGATAGCACCATTGATCATATCATACAATTCTTGGCAAGGGTCTACATTATGAAACTGCGCATAGGCACTACAATCTTTGAATAGTTCAAAAATGATAGGAGCATGTTCTAATGTTTTGATCAAACGAAGGATATCTCTTGGATTTGCACTACCATATGCAACACGTGCAGATAAACGTTCCATATCATATACGAAAGATAGATGCTCCCGTAGTTCATCTTTCGTAATAAAATTATCATTCAAGTACTCAATTGCATCTAATCGTTGATTGATAGCTTTAGGGTTTACCAAAGGATACTCGATCCATTTACGTAACAAACGAGAACCCATTGAACTACGACATTTATCTAGGAAGTTCCATAATGTCAAAGAACGTGAATGATTACGAATACTCTGTGTTAACTCAAGGTTTTGTTTCGTAGAAAAATCCATTTGTAAGAACTCGTTCTCATACACCATTTCCACATGATTCAAATGTGCCATACTTCTTTTTTGAGTTTCATTTAAGTAGTTTGTTAAAATACCAAACGCATGTTGGATTCTTTCGTCTTCTACATCATGAATCAAATGATTATACTCTTCTTTAATTGCACTTTCATTTTCATATGAAATCGTGATAACCTGCATTTCTTCAATCATCTTCACAATTTTTTTATCAAACTTTTCTTGTAAGACAATTTCACGTACGTTATTCCCAAGTAATACTTTCTGTATCGCCATAACTTGTTTATCAATTAATTGTGCGCGCATTTCTCCTGTTGTCATTTCACATAAAACAACAGCAAGACCAAATTGGTAATCATGCATACTAGCGATATACACAGTTGCCTTCTCATCTCCAACTTCATCCATAATTGTTCCAGGAGTAACTATTTTAATTACATCTCTTTTCACAAGACCTTTCGCAAGAGAGGCATCTTCCAACTGTTCAACAATCGCAACTTTATATCCCTTTTGGATCAATCTTTGAATATATCCATTTGCCGCATGATGAGGAATTCCACACATTGGAACTTTCTCCTCTACACCTGCACTTCTTCCCGTTAAAACTAAATCTAATTCGCTTGATGCTGTTTTGGCATCCTCAAAAAACATTTCATAAAAATCACCAAGACGATAAAAAATGATAGCATCTTCATTTTTTGCTTTCACTTCTAAGTAATGGTTCATCATCGGTGTATAAGTAGCATTTTTTGCCATAATATCAACTCCTGCTTCTAAGTATATATTATAACAAAATTTTCTATC
>JAVWJF010000001.1:41776-44848 GCA_036639195.1 Longicatena sp. | reverse complement strand
ATTCTATAAAAGGCTCATTTGAAACAAGTTTAAGTGATAAGCAAATAAAATCGTTTATACAAATGCAACTATCTGATATGGCCTCATGGGATATACAATCTACACAATTGATTACAACAGAAGGTACATCTACTAACTGCTTCAGTATGCCGGGGCAAGAGCTTTATGTGAGTTATCCTGTCCAAGAGTCTGTAGATTCTATTTCTGCTTTAATTCAAAAAATGGAAAACAATGAAAGAATAGTAGCAACTGAAAACGAAGATACATCAACAACAGAAAGTAAATAGATATTAGGTAAAGCAATCTATTATAGGTGATGATAGATTGCTTTCGCTTGATAAAGCATGGAGGAAGTATGGAAAAGAAACAAGCGTTAAAACGATTAACATCAAGAAGGTTCTTAAGAATTATACAAGCACTAGTTTCACTTCTACTTGTGTTTTCTGTGTATCGATTAAATATGCTACCAATGAAATACCTTATTGTATTTATAATTTTTGTATTTATATTGTTTGCAGTTCCCTTTTATCTAATGCGTAAAAAACAACGAAGAGAAAAGGGCTCTACAAGGATCGTTATTGGTAAGGGAATAAGTATTTTATTAAGTATTAGTTTAATTTTGATAAATATCATGGTATATCAAGGAAATAGTTTTTTAAATAGTATTGGAACAAATTTCGAAACACATGTGGTGTCTGTAGTTGTGTTAAAAGATAGTAAGAAATCATCGTTAGAAAGTTTGAAATCAAGTGATTTTGGGATTTCTACTGTTGGTGGAGGCGGAGTTATTGCAAATGCTATTGAAAATGTTGAAGATAATATCGGTGAAAGTATTAAGACAAAAGCATATCCTTCAGTAGTAAAGCTAGCTAAAGCATTGTATGAAGGAAAGGTTTCTTCTATCATCTTAAATGAATCTACAAGATATTTAGTTTTACAAGAAATAAAAGATTTTAGTTCGAAAACGGAAGTGATTTACAAAACAGAAATTAAAGAAAAAATAGGGAATACTGACTCTAAGACCAATATAACCGAAGAAACAATTAATATTTACATTAGTGGTGCAGATATCTTTGAAGGAGAAGTAGAAGAAGTAAAGCATGGAGATGTAAATATCATCTTGACAATAAATCCAAAAACGAAACAAGTCCTTATGACAACAATCCCAAGAGATACCTATGTTGAACTTTCCTCTTTTAAACAGATGGACAAGTTAACACACGCAAGTATTTATGGTATGAATGAAAGTATACATACACTGAATAATTTCTTGGAATGCAAAATCGATTACTATGTAAGGGTGAATTTCACTTCTTTGATTAAAGTGGTAGATGCGGTTGGTGGAATCACGGTAGATAAGATTCCTCTAGTGGGAAAGGAGAATATGATTTTCCTGCTGGTTCTATTAATTTGAATGGAGAAATGGCATTAGTCTTTTCGAGAGAAAGGCAAGTGTTTGCAGATGGAGACAATATGAGGGGTCAAAATCAACAGCGTGTTTTAAAAGCTCTCATTAACAAAGCCTGTACACCAGCGATAATTACTCGTTATTCAAAATTGTTAAGTTCTGTTTCTGGGGCATTTGAGACAAATCTAGAAGAATCCCAAATTAGATCTTTTGTTCAAATGCAATTATCAGATATGGCAAAATGGGATATTCAAAGTGCACAGTTAGAAGTTACTCCTGGAGAATCTACAAACAGTTATAGCATGAATGGCTATAATATATATATATCCAATCCAGACGTGAGTTCTTTGAAGCAATTACAGAAGAATATAAAACTTATGGAGGATGGGGAAAAAATTAAAATTAGTGGTAATGAGACGGAAGTTGTAGAAAAAAATAGATAGTATAATTAAGGGAGGAAATCATTCAAGTTTCATCCCTTTTTTTGCAGTGGTTTATATAGAAATGAACGATTTTTGTATAAATAGCAGCATAAATTGTTCATTTATCTTTGTATGTAGTTTTAAATTGTTCTGCTTTATGGTATTATATAGCGTGTTTAATATGATGCATATAGCAAATTATTAGATAGGAGGAAATCCTGTGAAAAAATTATTTATTATTTTAAGTCTAATAGCAATGATTTTAACAATAGACGTGATACGTTCAGAACAAGGGAGTGTCATCATCTATTCATCTATGGAACAATATCGTACAGAAGAACTTCAAAAACAATTAAGTGCAAAGTTTCCAGATGAGGATATTTTGGTGATGTATGTATCTACTGCTAAAGCAGCTGCGAAAATTAAAGTAGAAAAAGAAGATGTTGATGCTGATATCGTTGTAGGTCTAGAAACATCCTATCTAGAAAAAGTTAAGGATAGTCTACAGGATTTAAGTGGGTATAAAGAACAGAATTATTTATCTGATTTAAAGATGGGAATGCATGATAATAAATATATTACATGGGAACGCCAAGCAGGGACGTTTATCATAAATAAAGAAGTTCTTAAAAAGAATAACCTTCCTATACCTCAAACATATGAAGATTTATTAGATGAAAAATATAAAAATCTTATTTCGATGCCAGATCCTAAAACAAGCGGTACAGGGTACTTCTTTTATAAGTCGCTAGTAAATTCTATGGGTGATAAAAAAGCATTAGCGTACTTCGATAAATTAGAAAAGAACATAAAATCATTTACAGAATCAGGCTCAGGGCCAGTAAAATTACTTATCCAAGGAGAGGTAGCAATTGGACTAGGTTTAACCTTTCAAGCAATGGAAGAAATAAACAATGGATCACCATTTGAAATTGTTTATCCTTTGCAAGGATCTCCATTCTCTTTAACTGGGACAGCAATTATCAAAGATAAAAATACGAAGAAAGTGAATGAAATCTTTGATTTCATCGCAAACGACTTTTTCATCTACGATAAAGAGAATTTTTCTCCAGAACAAGTATTAGTGAAACAACATAATAATATTCAGAATTATCCTACAAATATTCACTATGCAGATATGAATGGAATTCAAGATATTAATGAAAAAGAAAGGTTGTTAGCATTATGGAAATATTAAACCAAGAAATCAAACTGTCCGTACGACAGCTATATAAAAATTAT
>JAVWJF010000001.1:0-41766 GCA_036639195.1 Longicatena sp. | reverse complement strand
AAGATGTATTAAACCATATTTCTTTTGATGTGAAAGATGGAGAATTTTTAAGTGTTCTAGGACCAAGCGGTTGTGGAAAAACAACATTACTGCGTATATTGATTGGATTAGAATTACAAAGTGGTGGTGAGATTCTACTGAATGGAAAAGATATTTCAAAATTAAAACCTAATGAAAGAGATATGGGGATTATTTTTCAAAACTACGCACTATTTCCAAACATGACTGTTTTTGAAAATGTAGAATATGCACTCAAACTAAATAAGAAATTAAAAAATAGAAGTCACGAAATTGCGACTTCTACATTAGAACAAATTGGAATGATGGAACATAAAGATAAAAAACCAAGTCAATTATCTGGTGGGCAACAACAACGTGTTGCGATAGCTCGTACACTTGCGTTAAACCCAAAGGTTATATTACTAGATGAACCGATTTCTGCATTAGATGTTACCAATCGTGAAATTATGAAAAGAGAGCTAAAAGAGATTCAAAGAAAATTCAATTCCACGATGATTTTTATCACTCATGAACAAGAAGAAGCTTTCTATTTATCTGATCGTATTATGGTAATGAGTGAAGGTAATATTGAACAATTAGACACTCCTAAGAATATTTATGATCATCCAGCAAATCAGTACATCAAAGATTTTGTAATTGCACATCTTGATCAAAAGTTTGAATCCTTATTAAAATGTACTGGAAAGGATTCCTATGAAAAATAGAACGTTCAACGGAATAAAAATATTAATCATAGTATTCCTTTTGGTAAGTGTGGTATTCCCCCTTATAACTTTATTGCTAAATATAAATACGAATGATATTCAAAAAGTTATTACATCACCTCAATTCTCGCCCATGATAGGAAATTCTTTGTTGGCAACAAGCATTTCAACTATACTATCAGTACTACTGGCATTTGTGCTTGCTTGGAGTATCAATCGCAGTAATATACGTTACAAATCTGTTTTTTCCATGCTTTTCACACTTCCTATGTTGATACCTTCTATATCACATGGAATGGGTCTTGTGTTATTGTTTGGAGACAATGGAATTATTACCAATTTTTTAGGTGTTAATATTGGATTATATGGATTTCCAGGTATTATCATTGGATCTATTCTGTATTCCTTTCCTGTGGCATTCTTGATGTTAACAGATATCTTTAAGTATGAAGATTACACCACGTATGAAGCAGCACAAGTGTTAGGTCTTAGTAAACGACAACAACTTCTGTCTATTACCCTACCAAATATGAAAGGTGCTCTAATCTCTGTAATATTTGCGGTATTCACAATGATATTTACAGATTACGGTGTGCCACTTGTTGTCGGGGGTAAAATTATGACACTCCCTGTATATATGTATCGTGAAGTAATTGGACTTTTAGATTTTTCTAAAGGTGCAATTATAGGTGTGATTTTATTGATTCCTGCATTTATTGCATTCATCATAGATTTTAAAAATGATAACAAAGGGAATACGAGTACAGTTACAAGACCATATCTTATAGCTAAAAATAAGAAGAGGGATAGTTTCTGTTATGTATTTTGCGGATTGATTGTATTTCTGGTTTCTTTGCCAATCTTTGCGTTTGTGTTTTTATCCTTTGTCAAACAATACCCAATTGATATGAGCTTTTCTCTTTCAAATATTGCGGATGCATTTCATTTGGGTGTAGGCATGTATCTAAAGAACTCCTTAGCAATTGCATTAGTTACTGCTCTTGTAGGAGTATGCTTTATTTATTTCACGGCATACATGACCGCGCGTTCTAAACGAACCTTCACAACGATGACACTACATCTAATTGCTATGGTATCTTTAGCAATTCCTGGAGTAGTATTAGGTTTATGTTATGTTATTTTCTTTAAGGGAAGTCTTATATATGGAACAATAATGATCTTGATTCTGGTAAATACTATTCATTTCTTTGCCTCTCCATATTTATTAGCTTATAACTCTTTACAGAAATTTAACGAAAATTTGGAAGATGTATCCACGAGTATGGGAATTAGTAAAATGCATATGTTGAAAGATATTTATATTCCTTGTACAAGAGAGACTATTATCGAAATGTTTTCATACCTATTTGTAAACTCTATGGTAACCATATCTGCAGTATCATTCTTAGCAAATTTTAGAAATATGCCACTTGCGTTGATGATTCCTCAATTCGATTCTCAATCTTTGATTGAAGCAACAGCATTTATTTCTGTTATAATATTAGTTGTAAATGGAATTTTGAAATTATTGATTTATGTATTCAAGAGATATATTAAAAAAATAAGCTAATATAAAATGGCATAATAAAGAGGAGATTAACTATGAATTTAACATTGACACAGTTTGAAATTTTGACAAGAATTGAACGACACCAAGATCAAAAACATTCACAAAGAACACTAGCGACTAAGCTTGATGTATCTTTGGGGATAATCAATAAGACAATTGCTGAGCTTACAGAATTGGAATTGATTCGTCCACTAGGAAATAGCCATTATGATGTAACTTTAAAAGGATATGAATGGTTAGAACCACATCGTGTTAAGAAAGCCGTCTTTATGGCAGCTGGCTTTGGTAGTCGAATGGTTCCTGTCACTTTAAATACTCCTAAACCATTGATTATGGTTCATGGTAAACGAATCATTGAAACTTTGTTAGATGCAGTTCTTGCGGCAGGGATCAATGACATTACGATTGTACGAGGATACTTAGGAGAACAGTTTGATGTGCTTTTAAAGAAATATCCAATGATTAAATTTCTTGAAAATCCAATCTATAACGAAGCGAACAATATTTCGAGTGCCTATGTCGCAAAAGATATTCTAGCAAATGCATATGTCTTAGAATCTGATCTTGTATTATACAATCCAGAATTAGTTAGAAAATACGAATATGCATCAAACTATATGGGAATGAAAGTAGACGTAACGGATGATTGGTGTTTTGAAACGAAAAAAGGGATCATTACGAAAGTGAAGGTTGGTGGAAACAACGTTCATCATATGTTCGGTATATCTTATTGGACGAGTGAAGATGCTCAAAAGCTTTCTGCAGATATAGATGCAGTCTTCCATATGCCAGGAGGTAGAGAAAAATATTGGGATGAAGTTGCGCTTAGAGAGTGTATCGATCATTACCAAGTTCTAGTGCGTCCAGTACAAAAAGATGAAATTATAGAAATTGATACCTATAATGAATTGAAACAAATAGATCCAATTTATAACGTTTAAGAGTAGAAAAGGAAGGACTTCATTACGAAACCCTTCCTCTTTTTATAATTCATCAATTAATGTTATAATATCTTTTATTGACATCAATGTATCATCGACTTCTTTTGCTCTATGATTTTTAAGGATATTTACTGCTGTATCCTGCATAGCAGGGAAAGCACTTCTGGTAAGTTGGTTGGCATAGATTACGACATTCACACCATGTTGTGCAAGTTCCTCTTCACTAACGGTGTTATAAGAAGTAGGTACTACAACGATAGGAGTATCTTTATCTTGTGCGCGGAACTTATCACAGAATTCAAAGATTTCTGCTGGATCTTTTTTGCGAGAATGAATCATAATGCCATCTGCACCAGCATCAACATAAGCAAATGCTCTATCTAATGCATCTTGCATGCCTTTATCAAGAATCAAGCTTTCAATACGTGCGATGATCATAAAGTCATCACTTAATTGTACATTTTTACCTGCTTTGATTTTTTCAGAGAAGTTTTCAATAGTATCCTGTGTTTGCTCTACATCATTTCCAAATAAAGAGTTTTTCTTAAGCCCAGTTTTATCTTCGATAATTACAGCTGAAACTCCCATTCTTTCTAAAGTACGTACATTGTATACGAAGTGTTCAATCAAACCACCAGTATCACCATCTAATATAATCGGCTTTGTAGAAACATCCATTACATCATCGATTGTGCGCATTCTTGAAGACATATCCACAAGTTCTATGTCGGGTTTTCCTTTTGCGGTTGAATCACAAAGACTACTAATCCACATAGCATCATATTGATCAAGTTCATCCCCGCGTTCAACAACTGTTTTTTCCGCAATCAATGCAGTGATACCACTGTGTACTTCTAGTGTCTTCACGATTGGACGCATTTTTAATAATTGTTTTAGACGTTTTCTTCTGAATTCAGGCATAGATAGTTTATCACGCATGACTTTATCCGTATGAAGTACGGATTCACTTCTTGTGTACGGTATTTCAATTAACTCTCCCCCCCATTCATTAAGTGTCTTAATTACATTTTCACGAATAATGTGTTGTTGGTTATCCTTCCAGTTATCACCATGAATAACATAGTCTGGTTTAAGCTTACGCAGATTAGACGTATAAGATACACTATCTTGTAAGATCACTTCAGCTACTCCATCCAAACTTTTGATTAGTTCAACTCGTTCTTCTTGAGATATAGTAGGGAAACGATCGAATTTAACCATCGCTTCATCTGTTAAAACCCCAACAGTTAATGCTCCATATTTCTGTGCTTCCTTGATAATATTCAAATGGCCTTCATGAATAATATCAGTACTCATACATGCGTATACTTTTTTCATTTTAATCTCTCCATTTCGTTATGTGATTCATAAAGTTTATTTTATTCTCAACTGCAGTTTCTTTTGGACGTCCTAAATCACCTCTAGCGCCTAATGCAACCTGTATTTCAATATAGTGAGGGCCATCTACGTTTACACATTTAGATAGTGTGTTTGTTAATTCATCTAGATTTGTAACAGAACTTGCACTTTTATATCCACATGCTTGTGCAATCTTCGCAAAAGATACATGTTGACAATTGGTAGGCATGCCTCCCACAGATTCATGTGCTTCATTGTTCAATGTAATATGAATAAGGTTTGTACATGGTTGATTTGCAAGAAATGCCATAGAGCCCATATGCATTAATGCTGCTCCATCTCCGTCTAAACAATATACTTTGCGTTCTGTATTCTTCATTGCGATTCCTAACGCAATCATACTTGCATGTCCCATGGATCCAACGGTTAAAAATGCCCGTTCATGATTTCCAAATAATGCATCGCATTGTTCATATACTTCGCGAGATATTTTACCTGTAGTAGAAACAACAATATCTTCTTCATTTGTAAAAGTAAGAATATCTTTGATTGCTTCTTCTCTGTTATAGGGATAAGGATTTTCAAAATGAAAAGCTTCTGCTTTATCAAATGTATCCTTTTTCACGATAATTGCATATTGTTTGTTTGCGTCTAACTGTGATTTTGCTTGTTTCAAAATCACGTTCATTTCTTCCTCTGTAGTTTCTTTGCTAATGCAAGCATGAGGGATTTCTAGACATTCCATTAAAGGTTCAGTGATTTCTCCTTGAAACTTATGTTGAGGTTCATCTTTGATACCTGGTTCACCTCGATAGCCAATGATAAATAGCATTGGAATATCATATACCTTTTCATTTATTAAGCTAGCGATTGGGTTAATAGCATTTCCAATTCCACTATTTTGCATATAAACGCAACTTGTTTTTTTGTCACCCAAATATAATCCAGCAGCAAGTGCTACACAAGCACCCTCATTTACAGGCACATAGTGATGCTCGTTGGAAACATGTAAATTCAAATAATCACAAAAACTCTTGAGTGTAGAATCTGGAACACCAATAAAGTCTTCTATTCCAAGATTTTTTACATTTTTTATAAATTTTTCAACATTCATTTTGCATACCCCTTGTAATTGTCCAATAGTTGTTTAAAGCGTACGATATCTTCATCCATAATGTGACCAATATTTCCTATACGAAATGCATCAATGCCAGGAAGTTTTCCACTATATAGAAGGAATCCATGTTCTTTGAAATACGCATAAAAATCATCGAAATTAAATCCCTGTGGATTTAAATAGGTGGTAATAACAGGAGACTGTATGGATCTATCCACCAATATATCAAACCCATGCATAGACATGGCGTCATATATTTCTTTTTGAATGTGATAATATCGTTTTGAACGACTCACAATCCCACCAGCTTCTTCGAGCTCTAAGATTGCTTCTTGTAGGGCTAAGATAACATGCGTTGGAGATGTAAAACGAAAAGATCCGGGTGAAGTTTCCATATCATAATACTGCGCATATAAATCCAAAGAAAGACTATGACTAATGTCTTTACATGTGTCTAATAATTCTCTTCTCGCAAATACGATGGCGATTCCAGGAACCCCATGCATACACTTATTAGAACTAGTGATTAGATAATCAATTCCAAGTTCCTCTATGGATATTTCAACACTTGCAAAGCTACTCATAGCATCCACAATGCTAATTTTGCCATGTTTGTGAATGATCGCTTGGATTGCTTTGATATCATTTAGTACTCCTGCCGTTGTTTCGCAGTGTATATAAGCGACATGTGTGATATCTTCTCGCGCTATTTCTTTTTCTATATCTGTTATTGGAAGTGCTTCAATCATAGAAAAAGATTTTAATACATATGGTACGTTTGCCTTTTTACAAATTTGTTCCATACGTTGTCCATAGGATCCATTCGCAAGAATCAAAAGTTTTTGATCATTACGAATAGTACTTGTAAGGACACTCTCTACACCATAGGTTCCAGAACCTTGTAAAAGTACACAACTGTAGTTATCTTCCTTCGCATGAGCTAACTGTAATAGAGAATGACGGATGTTTTGAACGATATCTTGGTAGTCTTTGTCTCTTGTACCCGCATCTACTTGCATGGCTTGTTTTACTCTAGCAGATGTGGTAAGTGGACCTGGTGTTAGTAATACACGTTGTTTCATAAGTTTCCTCCTGATTATAAGAAATGTTTCGTTTTGTAACATTTAATTCATAAATTGAACGAAAGAAATATTAAATTAGTGTTAATTTGTTCAATATGTTGCATTATATTCCTTTATATAAACAAAATCAAGCATTTATTTATATATTTTGTTTTGTTTGCAGATATATTCGTTCATAATGAAATAAGATTCATCTCTCTATTTCTGATTATTACTTTTGTTGTAATTTCAAATATCTTGTATTAAAATAGAAAAGGGCTGGGAAGAAAGAGGGAAATACAACATGAATGCAATTATCTTAGCGGCGGGAGTTGGCTTGAGAATGCGCGAAGTGGCTTTACAAGGGCATAAAGCATTTTTACCAATTGGTAGGATTCCAATGATAGAACGATTGATTCTATATTTACACGAAGCACAAATAAGTGATATTACAATAGTTACAGGGCACATGAAGGACTTATTTCTTCCACTTAAAGAGAAGTATAAAGTTAAATTAGTGCATAATAAAAAATACTCCATGAACAATAATTTACATTCATTGGAATTGGTGTTGGACGAAGTTGGAGATACGTTCATCATTCATGGAGATGTTGCGATTTTTAAAAATGTATTCAAACAAAAAGATAATAATTCGTTTTTCTATACAATATTGAAAGAATCACGTGGGATTCCTTTACTTCATCCGGAAGTGAATAAATCTAGAGTTATAACAAACTTTTACAAGTATGCTGGACCAGAAGCAGTTACCACAATGTTAGGTATTTCCTATTGGACAAAAGAGGACGCTGTTCATTTAAAGGAATATTTCAAAGAAAACATAAGTGAAAAAATCAAAAGATATCACCATCGAGAATGGGAAGAAGAAATACTCAATCTTTCAAAAAAAATACCTATAGAAGCACATCAACTTGATCGAAAGTACGCTAGAGATGTAAATTTAATGCGCGATTATTTTGAAGCCTGTTACATATATGATGAGTTTTGGAAAGAACGATAAAATGCAGAATTAAATTTCTGTATTTTTTTTAGGAATTTTATAACTTTTTCTCGTATATAAATAGTAGGAGGTGATTTTGTGCGTTGTTTACGTTGTGGCAATAGCGAACATAGATTTTTTTATAAAGATCAGTCTGTTTGGTATTGTAGAAAATGCATTGGATTTGGAAGGATGAATGTAAATGAGGTTCCCAAACGGACTGTTTATGAAAGAAAGAAGCATAGTTGTACATATGACTTAGACTATGGATTAACGCCAAAACAACATGTTGCATCGGAAGCAATTTGTTATCATACGTCTCATCATCAGTCCGTATTGGCATACGCAGTTTGTGGCGCTGGCAAAACAGAGATGGTTATGGAGGTGATGAAGAAGTATTTGAACGAAGGGAAAAAGGTCGGGTTTGCGATATCAAGAAGACAAGTTGTTTTGGAAATAAAAGAAAGAATGCAAAAGGCTTTTAAAGGTTTAAATGTCATTGCGGTATGTGAGGGCTACACGGATGTATGTGATGGAGATATCATTGTATGTACGATGCATCAACTCTATCGCTATCATCAAACCTTTGATTTGCTTATTATGGATGAGGTGGATGCTTTTCCATATAGAGGCAATGATATCTTAAAACAAATCGCGATGCATGCCTCAACTGGAGAAATCGTATACCTTACCGCTACACCAGATGAAGAGATGCTAAAAGATGTTGAAGAAGGAAGCTTACAGATAGTGGAATTGTTTCAAAGACCACATGGGTATCCATTGATAGAGCCACGAATACTTACAAGGCCAAAGAGTTTTCAGTTTTTATATCTGGTTAAGTTCTTGTTTAAACAAAGGAAAGAACACATTCAAACGTTAGTGTTTGTACCTACTATCGCTTTAGCACGAAAACTAAGTGTAGCATTAAGACCACTTTTTCGATGTGTTTCATTTACATCGAAGAGTGAGAATAAGGAGGACATTGTACGAGCGTTTCATGAGAAAAAATATGAATGCCTAATTACGACAACCATATTAGAGAGAGGGATTACCATCAAAGGCATTTATATTATTGTACTGCAAGCAGATCATGTGGTTTTTAATGAAGCAAGTCTAACTCAGATTATCGGACGTGTTGGAAGGAATATTGATATGCCTACTGGTAAAGGTATATTTTTATGCACAAAGAAAACGAGCGATATTTTACGATGTGAAAGAGCAATTCAAATGATGAACAGAAGGTGAATGCGTGAAAGAGGAATATTGTAGATTATGTATGGAAGAGATACATAAAAAGATATCTGTTTTCGATTATTTGAAACAAGATCAACTACTCTGTACAAGTTGTAAAATGCAATTAAAAAGAATCAATCGAAGAACCCATTTAGAAAATATACCTCTTACAATCTTGTATGAGTACAATGATTTTTTAGAAAATATGATTTTCCAATATAAAGAAGGACATGATGTAGCATTACGAGACGTGTTTTTTTATGAAGACATAAAAGTCTTGAACGACAAATATCGACATTACACAATTGTACTTATGCCATCCTCACAAGAGAAATTATGTGAGAGAGGATTTGTGCCTGTAGAGGATATGCTTACGCGATGCAAATTACCTATCATTGAACCTTTTTATAAGAGTGAAAATCATAAACAGTCTCTACAAAGCTTTAAGGATAGGGAACATATCAAGGATGTGATACATAGAAAACCAGGATATAAATTACCAAAGACAAAGTTGTTATTGGTAGATGATGTGTGTACAAGTGGATCTACTTTAAAATATGCATATCAATTGTTGAAGCAGCATACATTTAAAATAGAAGCTCTCGTGCTAAGTGCACATCCTCTTTTTGTCGAATCTTGCGATGGAAAAGGTTTGAAAAGAGATAAGAGATTTTCTATACTTAAAAGGAAAATAAATAAGGAAGGTGAAGTAAAATGAAAGGTAAAGTGAAATGGTTTAACGCAGAGAAGGGATTTGGATTCATATGTGGAGAAGATGGAAAAGATATATTTGTGCATTATTCTCAAATATTAGTGGATGGATACAAATCTTTGGACGAAGGACAAGAAGTTACGTTTGAAATAGTAGAATCCGATAAAGGTCTACAAGCTAGAAATGTAGAAAAGTGTTAAGATCTTGTGCAAAAATTTACAGAATAAATGAAAGAAGTTTACATTTATTGCACAAAAATGTAAGAAAGTTCACGTACGAAAAACAAAGAGAAAAGAAGATGTTAAAATTTCATAAATAAAACATAGATATCGTTGATTTTTAAATATCGGATGTCTATAATTTAGATATGCATGATGTAGCATAGAAAGGTATAGGAGTATCGGAATGCAAGGAAAAGTAAAAATGTTTAACCAAGAGAAGGGGTATGGTTTCATCACATTGGAGGATGGAAAAGACGTATTCTTTCACTACTCACAACTTATGATGGAAGGGTTCAAAACAATCGACAGTGAGGCCGCTGTTGAGTTTGAAGTCGTAGAAACTGAACGAGGATTACAAGCGCATAATATTGTAAAAGCGTAAAAAACATGAAAACAGGCAGGAAGCCTGTTTTTTTTATAGTATCGCTTAGTTTTTTATGATACAATAAACTAGGTTATATTTGAGAAAAATATAAAAAATAATAGTATAAATGGAGGTCACAATGGGCAATTATATTGAACGCTTAATTAGTGGTGAAGCGAAAGCATTAAAACAATTAGGAAAAATCGCAGACGATGTTTTAGCATTGGCTGGACAAATGGAAGCATTGAGTGATGACGCATTAAAAGAAAAAACAGTAGAATTTAGAGAACGTTATGCAAATGGTGAAACCTTAGATAGTATGATGGTGGAAGCGTTTGCGACTTCTAGAGAAGCTGCACGTCGTACAATTGGAGAATATCCATATAAGGTACAGGTAATGGGAGCTGCAGCGATGCATGGAGGCGATATTGCCGAAATGAGAACTGGAGAAGGGAAAACCTTAACATCTACTATGTGTGTATACTTAAATGCATTAGCAGGAAAAGGTGTGCATGTAGTAACTGTAAATGATTACTTGGCAAGTCGAGATGCAGAATGGATGGGACAAATCTATCGATTCTTAGGATTAAGTGTAGGTGTAAACTCTCGTCCTTTATCACCAGCAGAAAAACGTGCAGCATTTGCATGTGATATTACGTATACAACAAATTCAGAATTAGGATTTGATTACTTAAGAGATAACATGGTTACAGATGTTGAGGATCGTGTTCTTCGTGGGTTGAATGTCGCAATTGTCGATGAGGTCGATTCTATTTTAGTCGATGAGTCTAGAACTCCATTGATTATTTCAGGTGGCGCTAAGAAGACTGCGAACTTATACTTACAAGCGGATGCATTCGCAAAACGTTTAAGTAGTGAAGATTATGAAATTGATGAAAAAACAAAACAAATTATGTTGAGTGAACAAGGCGTTACCAATGCAGAACGTCACTTTAAAATTGACAATCTTTATAACGTAGAACACACACAACTTGTACATCACATTACACAAGCATTAAAAGCAAACTACATCATGAAGAACGAAGTTGAATATGTAGTACAAGATGATGAAGTTGTTATTGTCGATCAGTTTACAGGACGTACAATGCCAGGACGTGCTTATTCTGATGGATTACATCAAGCAATTGAGGCAAAAGAAGGCGTTTCTATCAAAGAAGAAACACAAACACTTGCAACTATTACATACCAAAACTTCTTTAGACTTTATGAAAAGTTAGCTGGTATGACTGGTACTGCAAAAACAGAAGAAGAAGAATTCTTAGATATTTACAATATGCGTGTTGTGGAAATTCCAACAAACATGCCTGTTGTTCGTGAGGATTTCCCAGATGCAATTTTCGCAAATCCTGAATTAAAATTCAATGCATTGGTAGAAGAAGTAAAAGAATTGTATGAAAAAGGACAACCGGTATTGGTTGGTACAATTTCTGTTGAAACCAGTGAATTGGTAGATATGTTACTAGATAAAGAAAAGATTCCACACGAAGTCTTAAATGCGAAAAATCATGCTCGTGAAGCAGAGATCATCGCAAAGGCTGGACGTGTTAAATCCGTTACAATCGCAACAAATATGGCGGGCCGTGGTACCGATATTAAACTTACTGAAGAATCAAGAGCGTTAGGTGGTTTGGCTGTATTGGGTAGTGAACGTCATGAATCTAGACGTATTGACAATCAGCTACGTGGGCGTAGTGGTCGTCAGGGAGATCCAGGTTTCTCAAGATTCTATGTATCTTTACAAGATGAATTGATGATTCGTTTCGGTGGAGATAAGTTCCAAAAACTATTCTCAACTCTTGGAGATGCACAGATCGAATCTAAAATGGTCACAAAATCAATCACGCAAGCACAAAAACGTGTTGAGGGATATAACTATGATGTCCGTAAACAATTGTTGGATTACGATGATGTTTTAAGAAAACAACGTGAAATCATGTATGAACAACGTAACTATGTATTAGAGAATGAAGATGTACATGGGATTGTTCACGATATGATTGATCGTGTAATTCGTGATATTGTGAATGCAAATGTGGATTATGGACGTCATGACAGTGTGAATTATGAATCAGTAATTCAAGGTCTTGAAATGTTAGGGCTTGAAGAACATGATAATGTAACTGTGGATGAAATCAAAGGAAAAGATGCTGTTACTTTGACACAGTACTGTGCAGATAAAATTTTCGCTTTATATGATGAAAAAATCAAAGATATTCGTAATGAATTCAAACAGTTTGAAAAAACGATCGTATTAAGAAATATGGATCGTAACTGGATTGAACATATCGATATGATGGATAAATTAAGAAACGGTATTCACTTACGTTCCTATGCACAAAACAATCCACTTCAAGCATATATCGAAGAAGGATATGAAATGTTCGAAGAAATGCAAGGAAGAATTGCACGTGAAGTTGTATTCTTTGCATTAAAGGTGCAGGTGGAAAGAAAGGCGAAGTAAATGGAATTATACGAAATAAAACAAGGAGTGAAATCTCACCAAGATAAGCTAACGCAACTTGGTGAGTCACTTTGACTTAGCTGAAAAAAAACACAAGATAGATGAATTAACAAGTCTTTCATTAGAAGAAAACTTCTGGAACAGTCCTGAGCATGCACAAAAGATGATACAGCAGTTAAATGGCTTAAAAGATATCGTTGATAGTTATGAAACACTAGAAAATGCATTATCAGGACTAGATGAAACTCATGATATTTTAAAAGATGAATATGATGAAGACTTATTTGAACTTATGGAACTAGATTATAAAGAAATGGAAGAACAATTTGAAAGTTTTGAACTTAAAATGTTGTTGTCTCATGAATATGATCATTCCAATGCGATTTTAGAATTACATCCAGGCGCTGGTGGAACAGAATCTTGTGATTGGGCTGAAATGTTATATCGCATGTATTCACGTTGGGCTGAAAAAAAGGGATACAAAATCAGTGTGCTTGATTATTTAGCAGGAGATGTTGCGGGTATTAAATCTATTACGTTCTTAGTTGAAGGTGATATGGCGTATGGATACTTGAAAGCTGAAAAGGGTGTTCATAGATTAGTTCGAATTTCTCCATTTGATTCTGGTGGAAGACGACATACATCATTTGCGTCTTTAGATGTTATGCCTCAGTTCAACGATGAGATTGATATTGATATCAAACCTGAGGATTTAATCGTGGAAACCAAGCGTGCCAGTGGTGCAGGTGGTCAACATGTTAATAAAACAGATTCTGCAGTTCGTATGGTTCATAAACCTACTGGATTGGTGTCAACGTGTCAAAATGGACGTTCACAACATGAAAATAGAGAAGAAGCACTCCGTATTTTGAAGAGTCGCTTATATCAAGTAATGATTGAAGAACAAGAAGCAAAACTTGCGGAAATCAAGGGTGAAGTAAAAGCGAATGAATGGGGATCGCAGATACGTTCCTATGTGTTCCATCCTTATTCTATGGTAAAGGATCATCGTACAAATTATGAAACCAGTGACACACAAGGTGTTATGGATGGAAATTTAGATAATTTTGTATTTGCGTATTTAAAAACTTTAATTTAATATTGTTAGAAGCAAGACTACTAATATTGTTGTTTTGCTTCTTTTATATTGCAGAGGACATAGATTGTGTTTCTTAAGAAATTATTACAATCGCCGAGAATACACATATACATTTTGAATTTATCACAAAAAGTGTTATAATTTTAACGAAATTTAAAAAAGCGAGGAAATGATTTCTATGAAAAAAATGTTTAAAGAACTAAGATTCTATTTTATAAGTATTTATGCGATTTTAAATATATTGGTAATTGCTCAAATGATTATTGCTAAAATGATCCCGATGAAATACATCGCAGTAGTTTCTATCGTTTTGGTTATCATTTTCCTTTGCATGTACTTTATCCAATATGGAAAACGTACAAACAAGGTAAATAAAATTCTAGGCAAAATTTTAATCATTTTATTATCTGCACTATTAGGAGTTGGTAATTTATATTTATTCAAAACATATTCAACTTTTAATAAAATTGCAGGAGACAATACTGAAAAAATACAGGTTTCTATTGTGGTAATGAAATCTAGTGGTTTTGAAAAAATAAAGGACTTAGACGGAAAAGCGTTTGGCATGGTCTCTATAGGTGATACTAAGTACGCAGATCAAACTTTGACTAAGCTAGAGAGTGAATTGGGAACAAATACAACAACACAGGCATACAATGGCTTCGATGTGTTCGCTGAAGGGTTATATAGTGGAGAAGTTGATGCGATGATACTGAATGAAGGTTACCGTGGTATGTTCGAAGATAATCATCCATCATTTGGAGAAGATACAAAGATTATCAAAACATATACATATGAAGAGAAATCAAAAGATACAAGTAAGGCAGTTGATGTAACGAAAGAACCTTTCTTAGTGTATATAAGTGGTATCGATACATTCGGTTCGATATCAACTGTATCTCGTACAGATGTAAATAAAATAATGGCTATAAATCCACAATCAAAACAAATACTGTTGATAGATATTCCACGTGATTATTATGTGCCTCAAACATGTCAAGGTAATCAAAAAGATAAATTAACGCATACTGGTATATTCGGTGTAAGTTGTACGATTGATTCTGTATCCAATTTCTTTGGAGAAGATATTAACTATTACGCTAGGGTTAACTTCTCAAGTCTAGTGGATATCGTGGATGCTTTAGGCGGTATCACAGTGAATTCAGACTATGCATTTACTGGAGTAGGACATAGTTTTGTTGCTGGCTCTAATGAATTAAATGGAGAACAAGCATTGGCTTTTTCAAGAGAAAGATATTCTCTTTCTGGTGGAGATAACGAAAGAATCAAAAATCAAACACGTGTATTAAGTGGTATTATCAATAAAGTAACGTCTCCTTCTATCATTGGGAACTACATGGGCTTGATGAGTGCAGTTGGAGGTACTTTCCAAACAAATATGAGCGATAGTGATATATCTTCACTTGTAAATATGCAATTGTCAGATATGAGTGGATGGAATATAACGGATTATGCTGTTGGAGGTACCGGAGGAACAGATTGGACACCAGCAAATGGATTCAATGCCTATGTAATGTATCCTGACACAAATACTGTTACAAAAGCAAAGCAATTGATTGCTCAATTGAAAAATGGTGAAGTACCAACTGTAACTGAGTAATTCATTTTAGAAAGTTAAATTCAAATCAACCAAGGGATCTTGGTTGATTTTCTTTTATGTAGTCGCTTATATGAATGTGTTATATTTCGTATATTTTTATGATATTTAAATCTCTTTGTGCTATAATCATGCATGGAATACGAAGGTGACAATATGAAGCTAAATCTTAAAGAAAATATCACAGAAATCATCACAATCATTATAGGGAATTTAGTCATTGCGGCAGGAGTATCATTTTTTGTCCTTCCTCTGAATATCTTGTCAGGAGGAGTCGCAGGAATTTCCATTGCGTTAAAACCTATTTTCCATTTGGAACCTACCATAGTAATTAATGTGTTAACCATAGGTTTGTATATTGCTGGTGCAATCTTTCTTGGAAAACGATTCGCCTTAAAAACCGTTGTCTCTACGATTGTTTATCCACTCTTTATTACAATATTGAGTGCATATTCTCATAATGTACACATTACAGATAATGTTTTACTTGCTTCTATTTATGCTGGAGTTTTTGTTGGAGTAGGAATAGGGATGGTATATCGAGTTGGGGGAAGTACTGGAGGTATGGATATTCCTCCACTCATCATAAATAAATATACAAAGATTCCTTTACCAAAACTTGTTGTTTGTATTGATGGGGCCACTGTTCTATTAGGGGCATTAACCTATGGTGTAGAAGCGTCCATGATTGGGTTAGTATCGGTATGGGTATGTGGTCAGGTGATTGATAAAGTCATTATGATTGGTGCTCACGAAGCTAAGAATGTTATGATCATATCAGAGAAACATGAAGAACTTATGCAAGTTATTTATCAAAATATTGACCGTGGGGCAACCATCCTTCATGCACAAGGCGGTTATACTAGAGAAGAAAAACCAGTCATCATGATGGTTCTTGTGAAAAAACAATATGCAGAATTGAATCGTATCATTTCCAATGTCGATCCAGAAGCATTTGTGATTGTAAGTGATGTGAATGAAGTGCATGGAGAAGGCTTCACATATCTACAACAATTGTAACTATTTTGTAAACGAATTGTAAGAATTTACTAGCCTTATTTCATGTGAATAAGGCTTTTTTTATGATATAATTAGAGCCATGAGGAGTGATGATATGATTCTATTAGAAAATGTATCGAAATCCTATAAAAACGGAGTACACGCTTTACGTGATATCAATTTAGAAATCAAGGATGGCGAGTTTGTATATGTCATAGGACCAACAGGTTGTGGTAAGTCCACGCTTATCAAACTTTTGGATGGAGAAGAAATTCCTGACAAAGGAAGAGTTATCGTAGAGAATACAAATGTCGGGAAATTGCGTCATTCTAAAGTACCATTTTATCGCAGAAATTTAGGTGTTGTATTTCAGGATTTTCGTTTATTACCGAGTATGACTGTGTTTGAGAATATCGCCTATGCTATGGAAGTACTTGCAATCGATAAAATGACCATTCGAAAACGTGTAAGAGAAGTATTAGAATTGGTATCTCTTCAAGATAAAGCAAAAGCTTTTCCAAGAGAGTTATCAGGAGGACAGCAACAAAGAGCAACCATTGGTCGCGCGATTGCCAATCATCCAAAAGTTTTGATTGCGGATGAGCCAACAGGGAACTTAGATCCAGAGAAATCCAAAGAAATCATTGCGCTTTTGGAAAAGATAAACGAAGTAGAAAATACTACCGTACTTATGGTAACTCATGATTCTTCTTTAGTGAACCAATTTAAAAAGAGAACCATTGCTTTAGAGGATGGATTCATCGTTGCAGATATGATGAAAGGCGGTTATATCAAGCATGATTAAGTTTTTAGAAAGTATGCCAAAACATTTTTTATCTGCAGTTAAAAGTATAACAAGACATTTATCTATGTCTTTATCATCTGCTTCTGCGGTCGCAGTGACTTTAACATTAATGTCTTTATTTTTTGTTGTTGCTGAAAATGTAAATGGATTCACGAAAAATGTAGAAGAAGACTTGAAAATACATGCGACTATCGATAATATGAAATCGCAAGATGATATCGGAAAAATTGAGAAAGAAATAAAGGCCATCTCTGAAATAAAGAGTGTTGAATATTCTTCTAAGGAAGAGGAATTAAATATCCTCATTAAAGAAAACGGAGAAGTGTTTCAACGTTATGAAGAACATAATCCAATGAACAATGCTTTCATTGTAGAAGTGAAACAAGCAAAGGATATCAATACAGTAACGAAGAAATTGAACAAAATAGATGGAATACAAAAAGCCCAATATGGTGGAGATGACATAAAAAATATGGTCAACACTTTTGCGTCCTTACGATATGGTGGAGCAATCTTCTTGATAGGACTTGGCTTTATAGCGATATTTCTGATATCTAATACTATTAAGATGACGATTTATACAAGACATACAGAAATATCTATTATGCGTAGTGTTGGAGCAACAAACTGGTATATCAAAACTCCATTCATGATTGAGGGGATGTTTATAGGAATCCTTGGTGCCTTAGTACCGATTCTTATCACTGCAATTGGTTATACAGTTTTATATCGATCATTAGATGGAGTATTCTTATCCTCCATGTTTGTATTGCAAAAGCCATTCCCTTTTGCATTTGTCATATGTTTAGCACTGTTTGTAGCAGGTGCGCTCGTTGGAATTATAGGTAGCTTTCATGCTGTTAATAAATACTTGAGGTGGAGTCGATGAAAAAAATAAAAAAGATAACTATGATCCTTCTTCTAGCAACTTTTACGTTGGTTCCTACATCTCCTGTTTATGCGGAGGATTTTGAAGGAAATGAAGATTATTGGAACAATAAGTGTAAGGTTGCACAAGACACAGCAGAAGAAAAGAATCAGTGCGAAGCATTTCGTCAATATTACATACAAAAACGAGAGTCATTAAGCAATGATTTAGCTTCTATATCTGATCAAGTGAAAAGTCTTCAAACAAATATCGAAAATGCATCGAAGGTTGTTAAAGATTTGAATTCTACACTAGATTTTTATACAAAAAGTATTGAAGTAAATGATGCAAATATACGAACGATATCCGCACAAATCGAAGAACTAAAAGTAAATATAGCTGGAAAAGAAAAAGAAATAGATGTTCGTTACAACCGGATAAAAGATCGTATGATTAGTGAACAATCACAGTTAGGAACAAATGTGAACGTTGAAATCATCATGGGATCTGATGATCTAGTGGATATGATTCGTAAAGTTGACGGATTACAAAAAATAACAGAAAGTGATAAAGAAGAAATTAACACCTTTCAAAAAGAAAAAGAAAAGTTAGATCTTGATAAAGGCGAACAAGAACGCCTTAAATCGGAAGTCGAAATTAAAAGAGAAGAGAATGTTCAAAATAAAGAAATCGTTGAAACATTAAAAACGGAGCAGCTAAACTTGATTGCAACATATCAAAAACAAGAAGCAGCATTGGCTGAAAAAATGCGTTCAGTAGAAGTAGATATCAATTCGATTAAAAATAATATTATTTCCATTACGAATCCTGGTGATTTGGATTTTAGCGGAAACACTGGATTAGCAATGCCCGTGCAAGGTGGATACATTTCAGCTGGAACTTGGTATTATCCAGGTGGTGGAGCTCACTTGGGAATGGATAAAGCAGTTCCTATAGGAACCCCAGTGATTGCACCTTCAGATGGGATTATACTTTATGCGAGTGCCCCAGTTAGTTCTAATGGAGGATACCTTGGAAATTGGTCTGGTTATCCACAAGGTGGTGGAAACACTATGCAACTGTTAACACAAGCAAATGGAATTACATATGCGATTTCCTTCTTCCATCTATCACAAGGTGGCATGCTATCAGCAGGAACAAGAGTAAGCGTTGGTCAACAAATCGCTCTTACTGGAAATAGTGGAAACTCTTCTGGAGCACACTGTCATATCGAAGTTATCAATCTAGGAAATATGAGCCTTACTGATGCAATTGCAAGATTTCAAAGAACTGCAGATTTTGCATGGGGAAATGGTTGGGGATCAGGCGCAGTGAATAATGTTTGTAATATTAAAGGTGCGCCTTGTAGAATGCGTCCTGAAGAAGTATTTTAATAAATAACTTGTAAAGCAAGAGTAGGAGTGATCATATGATTCTTTTAGAGAATGTATCAAAGGAATATAAGAACGGTGTTCATGCGTTAAGAGATATAAATCTAGCAATTGATAATGGTGAATTTGTCTATATCATTGGACCTACTGGTTCAGGAAAATCAACACTTATCAAACTTTTGGATGGGGAAGAAATTCCTAATCAAGGGACTGTGATGGTTGAAAATATCAACGTTGGTGAATTGAAACATTCTAAAGTTCCTGTATATCGAAGAAATATTGGAGTAGTATTTCAGGACTTTCGACTACTACCAAGACTTACGATTTTTGAGAATATCGCATTTGCATTAGAAGTTATTGGGATGAATAAAGTAGATATTCGACGAAGAGTAAGAGAAGTGTTAGAACTTGTATCTTTAGAAGACAAAGCCAAAGCATTCCCGAATGAACTTTCTGGCGGGCAACAACAACGTGCGACCATCGGTAGAGCTATCGCCAATCATCCAAAAGTCTTAATTGCGGATGAACCAACAGGGAATTTAGATCCAGATAAATCTGCTGAAATTATGGACCTTTTAGAGAAAATCAATGAAGTTGAAGGAACTACGATTGTTATGGTTACCCATGATTCAACAATTGTAGATCGATTTAAAAAACGTACTATTTGCCTTGATGAAGGATACATTGTTGCGGATATTATGAAAGGGGGCTATCTGAAACATGATTAGTTTCTTCAAAGCCTTTCCTAAACATATTAAGACAGCATTTCTTAGCATTGCTAGACATCTAGCTATGTCCTTATCTGCATCAAGTGCAGTGACTATAACGCTTGTTTTATTTTCTGCATTCTTGATTGTTGCTGGAAACGTTTCTCTATTTACAAATTCTATTGAAAATGATCTTAGAATACATGTAGTATTAAATGGTGATGTTACTGAAAAAAATGATCTTAATCAAGTGAAAGATGAACTTGAATCTATCTCTGGTGTAAAGCGCGCAACTTTTTCAAGTAAAGCCGATGAGCTTGAGTTATTTATCAAAGAAAGAGGCGAAGAGTTTGCGATGTTTAAAGGGGATGAAAACCCTCTAAGCAACGCATACTTTGTTTCCGTTAAAGATGCGGATAAAATAGCTTCTATTACAGATAAAATCAAGGAATTACCAAGTGTGTATTCTGCTGTATATGGTGGAAACTCCGTATCGAAGATGATTTCTATTTTAAATACCGTACGTACGGGAGGCTTGGTATTTGTAGTATTATTATCCTTATTAGCAATATTCTTGATATCCAATTCTATTAAAATGACGATTTATGCACGTAATAAAGAAATTGCAATTATGCGAAATGTAGGCGCAACAAATGGCTATATTAAAGTTCCTTTTATGATTGAAGGGATGCTGATTGGATTTATTGGTTCTATCCTACCATGTATCTTTACCTACTTTGGCTATTCCTATTTATTTAAAGCAGTAAGTGGACAACTTATGATTGGAATGTTTACCATGCAGCCAGTTTATCCATTTGCACTTCAAATCTGTGGGATTATTACCATTGCAGGTATGTTAGTAGGTCTTATAGGAAGCTTCTTGTCAACGACAAAATATTTACGATGGAAAAGATAGCGATCTTAAGTGATCGCTTTTTCTATAATTGGGGAATAATATATGCGAAACTCTTATATATTTAAACAAAATATGGTATTATAAGAGGTAGATTTTATAACGATATGAGGTGAGCAATATATGGCTGAAAAGAATGTCAAACGCTATAAATTGGTGAAGCATAAATGGCCGGATGAAATTAAGGCTCAAAGGGATCGCAGGATCAAAATAATTGCGATTGTTTTCTTCTGTATTGCATGTTTTTGTGCAGGTTTTCTTGTAAACAATTTTACTTCAACAAAAGTTGTGAGTGAAGATCAAACTTTTGCGAAACTTAGTACAGTATACGAAATTATGAAGGATAAGTTTTACTTTGGTGTAGATAAAAAAGACTTTGAAGAGACGCTTATCGATGGAGCTATCTCTGGAATGGTGAATGCGGGTGGTGATTCGCATACATCTTACATGACACCAAAAACGGCAAAGGATTTTACTAGTTCTATGTCAGGAAGCTATGTTGGAATCGGAATTCAATATTATGAAGTAGGTTCTAATACTTTCTTAGTAGATAAAGTATTTAAGAACTCACCTGCTGAAGAAGCAGGAATTGTAGCTGGCGATATCATATATGCAGTAAATGGTACGCTCTGTGAGAATATGGATTCGGATGAAGTGAAAGAAATGATTTCAGGTAAATCTGGAACGAAAGTAAAGGTTGAAATCATTCACAATAATGAACATGTTATGAAAGAAGTAGAAAGACGTGAAGTTTCTAAAACAGTGACTAGCTCTCTACAAGGAGATGTAGCAATCATTGAACTTAGCACGTTTGCAGATACCAGTGGAGATGAATTTGGAAATCATTTAAAGGATCTATCCAAGAAAGCAAAGAGCCTTGTGATTGACCTTAGAAATAATGGTGGTGGATATTTAACGGCTGCTCAACAAATCGCTAGTTACTTATTACCTGAGAATAGTGTTGTATTTAAAGAAAAACAACGCAATGGAGATATTGATGAATATAAAGTATTAGAAGATACAAAACGTTATGCTTTTGAACAAATCATCGTTCTTGTTAATGAAGATACAGCAAGTGCATCTGAAGTACTAGCGATGGCTTTGAAAGAAAATTTAAATGCGAAAGTTGTAGGAACTAAAACTTATGGAAAAGGAACTATTCAAGTTCCAATGCCATTTAAGGATTCTTCTCAATTGAAATATACAACAGCGAAATGGTTGAGTCCTAATGAGAAGAGTGTGGATAAAAAAGGAATTACGCCAGATGTTGAAGTGAATCTAGATCCTGCAATCACAACATCTTCGCCTGTACTAGAAAAAGATGAAGTTTTCAAAGCTGATACTGTGAATATTGCGGCAAAGAGTGTACAAACATATCTAAAGTTTTTAGGATACACAGTTGATCGAACAGATGAATACTTCTCACCAGCCTCTAGTAACGCTTTAAAAGCTTTCCAAAAAGATAATGGTTTAGAAGTAACTGGTGAAATTAATGAAAAAGTGATTTCTACTCTAATTTCTCAGGCTAGCTTAAAATGGCATTCCGACGCATCTTATGATACACAACTTGCAAAGGCGGTGGAGTTAGCAAATGGAAAATAAACTATTTGACTTAGTTTCTGAATATCAACCACAAGGTGATCAGCCAAAGGCTATTAAAGAACTTGTGGAAGGTATTCACAGTGGAAAAAAACAACAAGTCTTACTTGGTGCTACAGGTACTGGTAAGACTTTTACCATATCTAATGTAATACAACAAGTAAACAAACCAACTCTAGTATTTGTACATAATAAAACACTAGCAGGTCAGTTGTACTCAGAATTCAAAGAATTCTTCCCTAACAATCGTGTAGAATACTTCGTTTCAAACTTTGATTACTACCAACCAGAAGCTTATATTCCAAGTACAGATTTATATATCGATAAAAATGCAACGACCAATATGGAATTAGACATGCTTCGAATGGCTGCCGTCAATTCCATCCTTGAAAGAAGAGATACGATCATTGTAGCTTCTGTAGCATGTATATATGGTGCTAGTAATCCAGAGCAATATCGTGAGATGTTTTTCTCTATAAGAGTTGGAGATATTATTGATCGTAAAGAATTGATGGGAAAATTAGTATCACGTCAGTATACAAGAAATGATATGGATTTAGCTCGTGGTACCTTCCGTGTTCGTGGAGATACCATTGAAGTAGCACTTGGACACACCGATGCCTATATTTTACGAATTGAAATGTTTGATGATGAAATTGAACGAATCTGCGAAGTAGATCCGTTAACTGGTAAAATCTTAAATGCGTATACAGTTTATGTGATGTATCCAGCAAGTGGGTATGCAACAAAACAAGAAATCATTAACCGTGCCGCAAATACTATTGGAGTAGAATTAGAAGAAAGATTAGCGACCTTTGAAGAAGAGGGTAAACTATTAGAAAAACAACGTCTTGAACAAAGAACACGTTATGATATGGAAGCATTACGAGAATTTGGAGTATGTCCAGGGATTGAGAATTACTCTCGTCATATTGATGGACGTGCGCCTGGTGTTCGTCCCTATACATTACTGGATTACTTTCCAGATGATTTCTTATTAGTAGTAGATGAATCCCATGTATCCTTACCTCAAGTACGAGGTATGTACAACGGAGATAGGGCACGTAAAGAAACTTTAGTAAATTATGGTTTCCGTTTACCAAGTGCTTTAGACAATCGTCCTTTACGATTTGAAGAGTTTGAAACTTTAATTCGTCAAGCTATCTTTGTATCCGCGACTCCTGGTGATTACGAACTAACACAAACCAATGGAGAAATCGTAGAACAGATTATACGTCCTACAGGCTTATTAGACCCTGTTGTAGAAGTACGTCCTACACAAGGCCAAATCGATGATATCGTAGATGAAATACAAAAACGTATCGAACAAAACGAACGTGTCTTGATCACCACTCTAACGGTTCGTATGGCAGAAGATTTAACCTCGTATTTAAAGGGAATGGATTTCAAAGTGGCATGGTTACACCATGAAGTTAAAACGATAGAACGTACGGAAATTATACGTGATTTAAGAAAAGGAAAATACGATGTATTAATAGGAATCAACTTGTTAAGAGAAGGGTTGGACATTCCTGAAGTTTCCCTGATTACAATATTAGATGCGGATAAAGAAGGGTTCTTAAGAAGTGAACGTTCCTTGATTCAGATTATAGGACGTGCTGCACGTAATGCGCATGGTAAAGTTATCATGTACGCAGATAAAATGACAGACTCTATGAAAAAAGCATTAAGTGAAACGACACGACGTAGAGAAATTCAAATTGCATATAATGAAGAACATGGCATCACCCCAAAAACAATTATTAAGCCAATTCATGAAGTTGTTCGTAGTAAAGAAACACAAGAAATGACTGCGAAATATATGAATAAGAAAGCAAATGTTAGTAAGAAGGATAAAGAGAAACTGATTACAAGTTTACAGAAAGAGATGAAAGAAGCCGCAAAAGTATTAGACTTTGAACGTGCGGCAGAACTTCGTGATATCTTAATTGAATTACAGAGTTCATAAGGAGGTCCTATGTTTAAAGATTCGGATAAAAAACTTAATCGCTTAACAATGAAAAATGTGTTGTTTATCATTACATTTACAATTGCGTTGATTTGGGTATTGTTACATATGAATGATGTGGTAGATGGATTCTTTTCTATTGTCGCAATGTGTAAACCATTTATATATGGTATCATGATTGCCTTTGTATTTAATTTACCACTTAAATTCTTTATGCGTAAATTGCCATCTTCTTTAGGTAAAAGTAAAAAAATAGTCGCGGCATTATTGTCCGTTGGAGTAATTATACTTATATTCACATTTATCTTTTGGATTGTGGTACCACAAGTTGTCGAAAGTATTACAGCGTTAGCGGAACAATTGCCAGGCTATGTACAAAGTGCTGGGAAAATGCTGGATGATATCATTAAAAATCGTGATATACCAGAAGATATAATAAAACAAATCGATACAATAACAAAAAATATTGGAAGTACAATTGCGACAGTTATCAAAACAGGATTGCCTCAATTGTTAAATGTGGCAACAGGATTTGCGAGTAGTGTCGCAAATATCTTTATGGCGTTAGTCATTGCGGTGTATTTAACAGTATCAAAAAATAAGCTTATTTCACAATGCAAACGTTGTATCTATGCATTTACAAATGAAAAAACAAATACGTACCTATTACGCGTTGGAACACTTGTGAATAAGACATTCTCTTCCTTTATTGCAGGTCAATTAGTAGAAGCTATCATCATTGGGTTGTTGTGCTATGTTGGATGTTTAATACTGAAATTCCCTTATGCACCTATTCTTGCGGTGATCATTGGATGTACAAATATCATACCTATCTTTGGAGCTATCTTTGGGGTTGCGATTTGTGCATTGTTAGTTGCCTTTGTAAATCCAGTACAAGGAGTGTTCTTTGTTATCTTTGGAATTTGTCTACAACAATTTGAGTCGAATCTAATTTACCCAAGGGTTGTAGGAAGTAGTGTTGGACTCTCAGGTTTATGGGTATTGTTTGCGATTACTGTAGGTGGTGGATTGTTTGGGTTTGCGGGAATGCTCCTAGGCTTACCAACATTTTCTGTTATATATTGCCTACTTCGTGATGAAGTTAATCGTAGAGTCAAACTAAAAAAAGAAAAAGAAAAAAATGCAAAACTAGTAGAAGTGAGTGAGGGCTAATCGTTAGATTAGCTTTTCTTTCACAAAAATGGAATTCTACTTCAAAATCCGTTATAATGCTTACAGAGAGGTGATGACATGATAATTTTAATATCCCCAGCAAAAATAATGAAGGAACAACGTATACACGAGCCATCACAGCTTCCAATATATTTGTCTAAAACAAAAAGTATTGTAGAACAACTAAAAATATATGATATTGAAGATCTAAAAAAGCTGATGAAAATAGATGATAAAATAGCAATCATGACCTTACAAAGGTTCTCCGATATGAAGTTCGATCACAAGGGTTTTAGTGCCTTGGATATTTACGATGGAATTGCCTTTAAAGCAATCGCCATAGAAACTTGTAAGGATAAACAATGGAATTATTTAGACAAGCATTTAAGAATTCTTTCTGGTTTATATGGAATTGTAAAACCAAGTGATTCTATTTATCCATACAGATTAGAAATGCAAACAAAGTTGAGTGTTGATGATACTGCACATCTCTATGCATATTGGATGGAAGATTTAGCAAGTGCTATCATAAAAGAACAAGCGGATCATATAGAGCCTTATATCTTAAACTTAGCAAGTAAAGAATATGATAAATGTATTCGACCATATATAAAAGATGATAGCTTCATCGATATTGAATTCTATGAAAGAAAAGATCACAAGATAAAAATGCACTCGACTCAAGTAAAAAAAGCAAGGGGTATGATGGTGCGCTTTCTTGCGGATTATCATATCGAATACTTAGAGGATGTCAAAACGTTTCAAGAAGATGGGTATAAATATCATGATGCTTTATCTAGCAATCGAAAACTAGTGTTCGTAAAAGATATGTAAATATTTCCCAGGAAAAGGAGGAAACGATATGCGTTATGCTATTAGTGCATGTTTAACAGGAGTTAATTGTAAATATAGTGGTGGTAATAACCTAGAAAATGAACTAATGGAATACATTAAGGATAAGGAATATATGACCATTTGTCCAGAAGTGCTAGGAGGTTTGCCAATACCTAGATTGAGTTGTGAAATTGTAGATGGAAAGATTTTAAATACAGCAAATGAAGACTGTACAGAGGCTTTTTATGTAGGAGCTAGAATAGCATTAGAACAAATTATAGAGTATCAAGCGGATATCGTAATCTTACAACCTAGAAGTCCAAGTTGTGGAGTTGGGCACATATATGATGGAACATTTCAAGGAAGGTTGAAAGATGGAAATGGTATTTTTGTGGAAATGCTGTTGAAAGAGGGAATTCCTGCGATGACTTGGGAAGAATTTAGTGCATCCACTAGAAAAGAGCAATAAACTATTATAATATGGAGGATTTACAGATAAAATATGATTTTTCTTTAAAAAAAGGCAAATTAAGATTGTAAGTGTTATCAAAATGGGTTAAAATAGTATATGTAAATAAGTTAATTTTAGGAGGAATATAAAATGAAACAAATTACTGTATCCGTAATCGATCCAGTTGGATTACACGCACGTCCAGCTACTGTTGCTGTAAATGCAGCTAGCAAATTCAAATGTGAAGTAAACGTATCTTTCAAAGGACGCGAAGTAAACATGAAATCAATCATGGGTGTTATGTCACTGGGAATCCCAACACAATCTGAGATTACTATCTCTTGTAATGGGGATGATGAAGAAGCAGCTATCGCTTCTATCGAAGAAGTATTACGCGCTCAAAAAATCATCGGTTAATCAAAAGACTAAGGAGAAAAAGATGAGGTAACTTGTCTTTTTTTTATACTCATTTGGTAAATATTTCAATTTTAGTTCAAATTAGAAATCGCTTACATTCTACATCAATCTACAGATTTTTTTTATGTAATGTGATATAATAAAAACAACAATTATGGAAAGGGAGAATTTATCATGGTAAAAGAATTATACGAAAAATGGTGTAGTCATCCAAACCTTGATCCTTCTTATAAAGAAGTACTTCAAAAGATGGATGAAAAAGAAATGAATGATGCTTTTTATACAACAATAGAATTTGGTACAGCCGGGATGAGAGGACTATTAGGTCCAGGAACAAACCGTATCAATCTACATACGATTCGTAAAGCAAATGTAGGATTTGCGCAATATATTAGTGCGCATGGAGAAGACGCAAGAAAAGCAGGTGTTGCGATTGGTTATGATAATCGCCATATGTCTTATGAATTTGCGATGGATTCAGCTAAACTACTAGCAACTTATGGAATTACATCATATGTGTTTGAAAGTTTACGTCCAACTCCTGAATTAAGCTTTGCGGTACGTTATTTCAAATGTTTTGGTGGAATTATGGTAACCGCATCTCATAATCCAAAAGAGTATAACGGATATAAGCTATACGATGACAAAGGATGCCAATTGGTACCAGCACTTGCTCAACAAGTAATCGATCGCGTGAATGCTGTTGAAGATGAACTTGCTATTAAGGCAGAACCAACAAGTGAACAAGAAGCATTGATTCATATTATTGGAAAAGAAGTCGATGAAATCTACTATGAAAAAGTATTAGATATTCAATTAAATCCAAATATTGCGAAAGATAATGTAAAAATAATCTTTACTCCTGAGCATGGAACAGCAAACATTCCTGTGAAAGAAGTATATACAAGAGCAGGTTACAACTTTGTGGCAGTAGAAGAACAATGCTCACCAGATCCTGACTTTTCAAATACACCTACTCCTAATCCAGAGGAAAAAGGAGCATATGATTTAGCATTAGAATATGCGAAACGCGAAGATGCAGATATCATTTTGGTATGTGATCCAGATGCTGACCGCATGGGTGTTGGTGTAAAACATGATGGTGAATATCGCTTACTAACTGGAAATCAAAGTGGTGCTGTTCTTATTGAATACATTTTCTCTCAATTAACTGCGAAAGATCGTATGCCAAATCAACCAGTTATGTTCAATACTGTAGTTACAAGTGATTTGGGTGAAAAGATTGCAGATAAATATGGTGTTGCTACTGAAAAGACATTAACTGGATTTAAATTCATTGGTGAAAAAGTCGCAAAATATGAAATCACAAATGAAAAACAATATGTATTTGGATATGAAGAAAGTTATGGTTCTTTGATCAAACCATTCGTACGTGATAAAGATGCTCCTCAAGCTTGTTTAATGTTGGCAGAGGCAGCGTGCTACTATAAAGAAAAAGGCAAGACTTTAGTCGATGTACTTTATGATTTATATGCAGAACTTGGCTATTATGAAGAAAGCCAAACTTCACTTACTTTAAAAGGTCAAGAAGGTGCACAAAGAATTCAAGAAATATTGGCAACACTACGTAAAACTCAACTAAGCAATATCAATGGCTCTACTGTAACTCGTTTTGAAGATTATAAAGAAAGTAAAATCATCGAAAATGGAGAGGCACGCGAGTTAGAAGGATTTACAAAATCTGATGTCTTGAAGTATTATTTAGAAGATGGAAGCTGGATTGCGATTCGTCCAAGTGGTACAGAGCCAAAATGTAAGTTCTATTATTGTATTAAAGGAACTTCTTTAGAAGATGCACATCAAAAAACAGTTGCATACCAAAGCGCAATGGATGAGCTTATCAAATAATTAGAATTCAAAATTCTTAATTACAATTTAAAAGCAAGAGGTAGGAATGCAGATATCACATCTGAATCTTACCTCTTTTAACTATGCTGATTTTAATCATTACTTTTTACTTTTCTTTCTCGTGTATTTTGAATTCCATAGGCTTCACGGTATTTTGTAACTGTTCGACGCGACACAGAATAATCATAGTTTTTTAATTCCTCAACTATTTGTAAATCCGAATAAGGGTGTTGTTTATCCTCATTTGAAATAATATCTCGAATTGCTTTCTTTATGGCGTCACTACTATCACCCTTCGTTGTAGAAGTAACAAAAAGGTGGGATAGAGGAAAAATATCATTCTCAAATTCATAATACTTGTTCATAACGGCACGGCTGACAGTTGCTTGATTCATGCCTAAAGTATTCGCAATATCGCTTTGTTTAAGAGGTTTTAATTCGCTTTGATAAAGGAAATGGCTATTTTGCTGATTTATAATTTCGCTTGCCACAAGCATCATCGTAGCATTTCTCTTCTCTATGTTTGCTATAAATACCTTCGATTGCTCAAAGTAATCTTTTAAGACAGGGTTTGTCTTCATCAAATCCATATATTCATCATGATAGTGCAACTGCAAATTGTTGATTGGAGTAAGTATGAGGTTATTATCATCGATTTCTAGTTTTAAATCTGGTAGAATTTGTAACTCATTTTCACTGTAGAATGAACTACATGGATAAGGAGATAAAGATTGAATAAATTGGACAGTTCTTTTTACCTCGTTTTCACTACAGTTTGATAATCTTGCTATCTTACGATAGTCTTTTTTTGCTAAATCTTCTGTGTGTTCTAACAGTATTTTTTCAGCGAGTACGTTTTGCGATTTTTTTGCTTGTAGGTAGATTGCATGTAAACTATTTTTGGCGCCCACACCACAAGGTTCTAATGATTGTATGATATCAATGTGTTTCCTCAATACGTCTATCGATATATTCAATAAAGATGAACAATCCTCATGGTTTTCCACAAAGAATCCATGTCGATCCAAAGATTCAATAATGTAAGTACAAACGGTATCATCGTATTTAAAATTACAAGTATGCAATTGTGAAAAAAGATGTTCCTTTAAATTAATAGGCTTTATGAAAGTGTTACATATATCAAAATATTCAAAGGATGTAGACCATGAATCATCGATTTCTAGTAATGGATTATCTTGGACAGCCTCAAAAATACTTTCTATTAGTTCATTGCTTGATAGTTTTAATATATCAAGAGAATCATAGAGAGCAGTATTAAACATCAAATTCTGTTTTAGAGTTTGCTTATTTTGTAGAGTTTGCTTCATCTTATCATCTCCATATCTATATTCTCGCATTTTTCATGCCAAAAATATAGAGTATTAGATTTTTTTAATTTACATTTTTTGTTTATATGCCTATGCTTGACAAATGTATCAAGAACTGTTATTTTGAAAAATAGAAAGCTGGTGTAGGTATGAATGAAGAAATATTAAACTTCCTTCTACTGCAAACACAAAAGAAGCATTCCTCCACGGTCAATGAAATTAGTGAAGCAATTCATATGAGTAGAAATCTAACTGCAAAGGCAGTTCATGAATTGTATGATCAGGGAAGAATTATAAGTATCGATGGGGAAAAACGATGCTATTATCACAAGGAGTTACTAGAGGAAATGTATCATCAGACGTTATCACAAACGCAGTTTAAATGCGATAGGTCTTTGTGGGATGCATTAGGAAATGAAGAACGAAGAGATTTTGAGAAGTTAATAGGATTCGATGACAGTTTAGCAACATGTGTTGAAATGTGTAAAGCAGCAATCTCTTATCCACAGAATTCCCTTCCTGTTTTATTGAATGGACCAACAGGTACAGGAAAAAGTTTTATGGCACAACTTATGTACGAATATGCATGTGGTTGTGGAATTATAGCTGAGGACGCTCCATTTATAACCTTGAACTGTAGCGAATACGCGAATAATCCCGAACTATTAAGTGCACATTTATTTGGGCATAAAAAAGGAGCATTCACCGGTGCAGATAGAGATAATCCAGGGCTTATTCAAGCAGCACATGGAGGAATTTTATTTCTTGATGAGGTGCATTGTCTAAAAGCAGAATGCCAAGAGAAATTATTCTTATTTATGGATAAAGGTGAATTCCATCGTATTGGTGAAAATGAAAAATGGGAAACTTCCCATGTTCGTTTGATTTTTGCAACTACAGAGAGTCCTGAAAAAGTTCTTTTGAAAACATTTTTACGGCGTATTCCTGTACTCGTTTATATACCTGCTCTTAGTGAACGAGGTATATATGAAAGAATACAATTACTGTATACAATTTTTTCGCAGGAAGAAAAGAGAATACAAAGACCTATTTCTATATCTAATCTAGTGTATAATGCGTTTTTAAGTTATCACTTTACTGGAAACATAGGTGAATTAAAAAATACGATTCAAGTATGTTGTGCTCATGCATTACATACATCAAATGAAGAAAGTCTACAAATACATTTAGAAGATCTTCCAGATAAAATGTTTGATCAAACAAAGCAAACAGGTTCCAATCTTTGTGAAAGTGATGAAAGAATGATTCGCATCAATGATTTAAGAAACCAAGGGAATAAGGAAAGTCCTCTACTTTTGCTATATGAATCATTTGCTACAGAGTGTAATGTGTTAGATGACTATTTGAATAGTTTACAAGTTTACTACGATAAAGTTAATTTTGATACACAAAATGCAACTAGTAATAAACACGAATTTATCTTTGAGAATCTGGAAGGAATTGTTCGCAAGACTTTTCAAAAATATGGAGGTAAGATAAACAACAACGATTTATTGTCTTTGTTTCATATGTTTGAAGATATACGAAGACAGCCAATGAATGTAAAGAAATTTCAATTAGAGAGCAAAGAGATGTTGCATAAGTTACATACATTTATAAAAAGTGCTTTACCTAAAGAGAAACTCATGTCAAATGAAATTATGCAATTACTATACCGCCAAACTGATTTAAGATTTGAATCCTTTGATATAGATGTACTAGCTTTGATTATAAGATTGTTTAATAGAAATACGGATCTTCATAAACGTATTGGAATCATTTTGGCACATGGCTATTCCACTGCTAGTTCAATCGCAGATGCAGCAAATAAATTATTAGATGATTATATTTTTGAATCTATCGATATGGCAATCGATGATGATAGTTCAAAAATCGTGGAGGAATTGAATACATATTTGCACAATAACAATAATTTTGAAGAACTGGTACTATTAGTTGATATGGGATCACTAGAACAAATCTATACAGGGATTGATCAAAATATCCATGCGAATATAGGAATCGTTAATAATATAACAACAAAGCTTGCATTAGAAGTAGGGAATGGATTAAGAAATAATGTGCCTTTGCATGAATTATTACAAGTGGTGTGCGAAGGGAATGAATTTCGTTTTCACATCATCGAAAAAAGACAAAAAGAGGATATCATTGTTTGCGCATGTGCTAGTGGATTGGGAACCGCAGAGAAATTAAGAAAGTTATTGATTTCTTCCTTTCCTTCAGATATCAAAATTCATGTTGTAACACATGATTATCATCTTCTTATGGCACAAAAAGAACATAGCGAATTATTTGAAAAAAACAATGTCCTTTGCGTAATAGGTACACTCGATCCAGTGATTGACAATGTAGCATTCATACCGATTGAAGAATTGATTGTTGAACAAGATATAGAAAAATTAGGACATATCCTTCGAGAGTATATGAACAAGGATGAGGTAGAAAAATTCAAACAAGATATATTGAAGAACTTCTCATTGACGAATGTTATGAATTACTTAACGATTCTAAATCCAACGATGTTGTTGGAGCATGTTGCTTCAGCCTTGGATCACCTTCAGAAAATATACGGTATACATTTGCATAATACGACTTGTGTTGGCTTGTATGTACATATATGTTGTATGATTGAGAGATTGGTTATGCGACAGCCTTTGGATAACTATGTGGATATTGATCATTTAAAGAAGATGGAACATAAATTTATACAATGTGTAAAAAAATCATTCGAAGATACAGAAAAATATTATGGCATTGAGATACCAGAACACGAAATCGGATATATATATGATTATATTCAAAATGGTGCCAATATGAATGATGAATGGTAAAAAAGTAGATAAATATTCTACTTTTTTTAAAGTTTGGCACACCCTATGCGATACTAATTTGTGAATGGAATTCCAGTTTAGAAAGGATTGATGAGATTGAGAAATGTGATTCTAGCATCACACGGAGGATTGTGTGAAGGCATGAAAGATTCATTAAGAATGATTGCAGGTGAAGAGATTGTAAAAGATGTACGAACATACTCTTTACACCCTGGAGAAAATGCAATCGAATTCGCACAAGAGTTAAAAAGGGAAATAGAAAGTCATCCAGAAGAAGAATATATTGTGATTACGGATGTACTAGGAGGTAGTGTACATACCTCAATGCTTCAAATTCTAGGTAACAAAAACATCAAACTATTTACAGGGATGAATTTGGCTATGACTCTAGAAATAGTTACTTCTACAGAAGTAATGGAAGGTCGCGAAAACCATTACTTAGAGGTAGGCAGAAATGGGATTATGTTTACAGAGAATATAGATTTATTAAATACGGAATCAGAAGATTTCTAACAGGAGATGAATGATGGAAAATAAGAATTTTTTGAGTATATTTCAAAATGAAAAGCCAGTATTCGGTATGTTACATCTGAAAGGCAGTACTCATGATGAAATTTTTGAAAAAGCAAAAAATGAAATAGACTTATATATAGAAGGAGGAGTAGATGCAATCATTGTAGAGAATTATTTTGGAAATTACTATGATATGGAAAATATCCTTCAATATTTGCTTGATGCAAAAAAAGATATTATCTATGGTGTAAATTGCTTGCATGTAGATCCAATGGGATTCTATTTGGCAAAGAAATACTGTGCTAGCTTTGTTCAATTAGACTCTGTTTGTGGACATTTGAAAGTACGAGATGATCCGGGATTTGATGAATTTATTAAGTTGTGTAGAAAAGGTTATGATGGTTATATATTGGGCGGTGTTAGGTTTAAATATCAACCATATAAATCAGGAAGAACGCTAGAGGAAGATTTGAATATAGGGAAAACTAGATGTGATGCCATTGTGGTTACACAAGATGCAACTGGACAAGAAACAAGTCTTGATAAAATAGAAAAATTCCGTAAAATTCTAGGAGATTTTCCATTAGTTATCGGTGCTGGAATGACGCCTGATAATTGTGAAAAACAATTAGAATTAGCAGATGCTGCAATCGTAGGAAGTTACTTTAAAGATACATATAAGGATGATGGTGACTTGGATTTGTCACATATTCAAGATATGGTGCACGCATTAAATAATATACGAAAGAAAAAAGGAGTGTAGTACATGATAAAAACGGTAAGAATAGATCATCGATTATTGCATGGACAAGTTGCGTTTTCATGGACGAAATTTCTTGAAGCAGATTGTATTTTACTTGCTAGTGATGAATTGATGAAGGATGAGTTGAAAATGAGTGCCATGCGCTTAGCAAAACCCGTTGGTGTAAAACTTGTAATGAAATCTCTAGATGATTCAATTCAAGCGATAAAAAGTGGAGTAACAGATAAATATAAATTATTTATTATAGTTGAAAGTGTAGAAGATGCATATCGTTTGTGCAATGGAATTGATGCTATTAAATCAGTAAATATAGGGGGAATGAAAATGAGAGAAGATCGTCGTCAAATTTCAAAAGCAGTGTTTGTCAGTGAAGATGATATTTGCTTGTTTCAAGAGCTTCATCAACGTAATATCGAATTAGAAGTTCGTTTAGTTCCGAGCGATACAAAACAAGACGTAATGTCTTTGATAAAAAATAAATAAGAAAGGGAGATTATCATGACAGATAATTTAATGTTACAAACAGTTTTAATAACGTTAGTTGCTTTATTTGGTTACATGCACAATTGGTTGGGTTCAACTATGTGGAATCGTCCAATTGTTGTCTCAGCTTTGACAGGACTTGTATTAGGAGATTTAACAACAGGTATTATTACAGGTGCAACGTTAGAATTAATATTCTTAGGAGCAGTTCCAATTGGAGCAAGTAATCCCCCTGATACTACATCAGGAGCGATTATAGGGACATCATTCGTAATATTAAGTGGACAAGAAATTGGTGCAGCAGTTGCGTTGGCAATCCCTGTAGCTACATTAGTTCTTTTGATTGGAAATGTATTTATGATGTTTGTGGTTCCTGAAGCAGTCCATTTAGCAGATCGCTATGCAAAAAATGGAGATTGCAACAAAGTAAATATGGTTGCTATTGCGACAAGCTTAGGGTATCGACTTGCACAAGCTATTATTGTTGGAATTGGATTTTATATCGGTGTTCCAGTAATTAAAGATATTCTAGACTTTGTACCTAAATTTATCATTGATGGAATGAATGTTGCTGCTGGTGTTCTTCCTGCGATTGGTTTTGCAATGTTAGCGAAAATGATAGTTTCAAAGGAATTATCACCATTTTTATTGATAGGATTCTTATTGGCAGCATATTTAAAAGTGCCTGTATTCGGCGTTGCATTATCAGGTTTAGCGATTGCTAGTATTATATTCTTTAAAGACAGTAAAAATCAAAAGGAGGTTATTGTTGATGAAAACGAATTCTAAAGTTGAGACATTGATGGAAGGTTCTCGCATAACAAAGGGTGATTTTTGGAAAGTATTTCGCCGTTCATGTTGTTTAGATTCCGCATGGAACTATGAACGTCAACAAAACTTAATGTATTGTTTCATGATGATTCCAATTTTGAAACGTCTATATTCAGATGATAAAGAAAAAATGGCAGATGCCCTTCAAAGACATCTAGAGTTTATGTCATGTACCCCTCATATCGTTACTTTATTAGGAGGTATTACAGGCGCGATGGAAGAGGAAAATGCAAACAATCCCGATTTCGACGCAGCTAGTATCAGTGCTGTAAAAACATCTCTTATGGGACCTATGGCAGGTATTGGAGATTCATTCTTTTGGGGAACTCTACTAACGATTGCTATTGGTATTGGTGTCTCTTTTGCAAAAGAAGGAAGTATTATTGGACCAATTGCATTTATCTTAATCATTAATATACCTGGCTTTTTGGCAAGATATTATTGCTTAAAATCTGGATTCAAGTATGGGGTTAAATTCTTTAGTGATTTAAATGATAATGCAATCATTCAAAACATTACTAAAGCAGCCTCTATTCTTGGGCTTATGGTAATTGGCGCGATGATTGCTACTACTGTTAATATCACAATTCCTTATGAGATAGGAGTTGCAGGTGCAACACAACCTATTCAAACGTACATTGATCAAATAATGCCATGCTTATTGCCTGTGTTAGCTTTTGGAATCATGTATTGGTTATTAGGGAAGAATATTAAAACTACAACAATATTAGTATTTCTAATTATTATATCTTGTATTGGAACATTCTTCGGTATTGTATAGAACTCGGGATGGTCAATTTATTGACCATCTTTTTTCTATTTCATACAATTTCCACATATTGTAATGAAACCCTTTACATAAATGTAAAATATGACATAAAACGCTATGTTTTATACGGAAAATAGAGTAAAATAGAAGATATAAAGAAACTGGAGGATTACGTATGAAAAAACATAATTTACATGAATATTACAAGGGGAATGATATTCATGCATATGAAACATTTGGTGCACATGTGTGTGTAGAAAGAGATTGTAAAGGTGTTCGATTTACAACCTATGCTCCACATGCGAAGAGTATTCAAGTCATTGGGTCATTTGATGATTGGAGTTGTAAAGGTCATGAAATGAAACGCAAAGATGATAAAGGGGTATGGTCTTTATTTATCAAAGATGTAAAAGAGGGAGATATGTATAAATATCGTATCACCCAAGCAACCGATCGTGTTGTGGATAAAATGGATCCTTATGCTTTTTATAGCGAGTTACGTCCCAACACCGCAAGTATTGTAGCGGATATTGACAGTATGAAGTGGACAGATGAAAAATGGATGTCCACACGTACAAAAAACTTTGATAAACCTTTGAATATTTATGAGATGCATCTTGGTTCATGGAAAAAAGATGAAGCAATTGAATGGGTGAATTATAAAACTATCGCAAAGGAGTTAATTGCATATTTAAAAGATCATAACTTTACACATGTGGAATTGATGCCTTTAAATGAATTCCCATTTGATGGTTCATGGGGATATCAGTGTAGTGGATATTTCAGTGCTACTTCTCGTTATGGAAGCGTGAAAGATTTAATGTATCTTATCAATGCTTTACATAAAGCTAATATCGGAGTTATTTTAGATTTTGTGCCTGTGCACTTTGTAAAAGATGATTTCTCCTTATCATACTTTGATGGAACACCACTTTATGAATATGAAAAAGCAGTAGATGCGGATTCACAATGGGGGACTGCAAACTTTAACCTTTGGCGTGAAGAAGTACGCTCTTTCCTCATGTCTGCGGCATCTTTCTGGATTGATAAATATCATATTGATGGATTACGTATGGATGCGATTTCCAATGTTATTCATTGGCATGGTAACAAAGATTTAGGAGAAAACGAAGGAGCTATTCATTTTATCAAACGAATGAATTACAACCTATCACAAGAATATCCTGGTGTTATGTTAATCGCAGAAGATTCAAGTGACTTCCCGAATGTGACAGCCTCAACTTTAGATGGAGGATTAGGTTTTGATTACAAATGGGACTTAGGGTGGATGAATGATACATTACAATATCTTGAAAAAGATCCTATTTATCGTAAATGGCACCAAAGTAGTATTACGTTCTCTATGGCATATTTCTATTCTGAACGATTTATGGTGGAATTCAGCCATGATGAAGTTGTACATGGTAAAAAAACAATCGTAGATAAAATGTGGGGAAGTTATGAACAGAAATTCTCACAATTACGAACTCTTTACCTATATATGTTTACACACCCTGGAAAGAAATTGAATTTTATGGGAAATGAATTAGCTCATTTCCGTGAATGGGATGAAACGAAACAATGTGATTGGGATTTATTAAAATATCCAATGCATGATGCATTCAATAAGTATTTTGGAAAGCTAGGAGAATTATATACAACGATTCCTGCGCTTTATGAAAAAGACTATGATTGGACTTCTTTTGAATGGATAGATGCGGATAATGCGGATGAAAATCTATTCTCTTTCCTACGTAAAAATGAAGATCGAAATTATGTAGTCATTTTAAACTTCTCTCCAAATGCTTACCAAAAACATGTATTTGGTGTACCTTTTGCGGGAACCTATAACGAAATCTTAAATACCGAATTAGATATTTATGGTGGAGAGATACCAGGGTTACAAAAAGTGAAAGCAGAGAAAGAAGAATGTAACAAACAACCTTATCGTATTGCGGTTGATGTACCAGCCTTTGGTGGAGTGCTTTTAGAGTATAAAATAAAGAAGACCACGCCAACAAAGAAAACGGCTGTTAAAGCTACCAAGAATGTTAAGAAATGATCGTTTGCTAATTCAGCACAACCTGTGTATAATAATTGCAAATGCTTTAAGCGAAAGGCAGGGATTTTATGAAAGTAGTAGTCATCGGTAGTGGAAGCTGGGGAACTGGCCTAGCACAAGTGTTATGTGATAACAAAGTAGATGTAACCATTTATGGAAACTGTGAAAGTGAAATACAGGACATCAATGAGAATCACAGAAATTCAAAATACTTTGAGAATGTAGATATCAATCCAGATTTAAAAGGAACGATGGACATCGAAGTGGTCAAAGGTGCAGATATTGTGTTATTAACGGTACCTACCATTGCGATAGAAAGTGTTTGTAAACAAATAGATCCTCTATTAGATAAGAAGACAATCATCGTCAATGCATCAAAAGGTTTCCATCCAGAAACTTTTGAACGTATGTCTTGCGTAATTCGTAAACATATCAGTCCTGAACATTTGAGTAGTGTCGTATCTCTTATTGGACCAAGTCACGCGGAAGAAGTAGTGGTTCGTATGTTAACAACCATTTGTGCTATTTCTTTAAATGAAGAAGACGCTAAAGTTGTTCAAGAGACATTCTCTAATGATTATCTACGTATCTATACAGGAAATGATGAAATCGGTAGTGAAATTGGAGTCGCTATTAAAAATGCGATTGCAGTTGCTAGTGGTGTGCTTTCTGGCTTAGGTTATGGAGATAATACACGTGCTGCTTTGATTACACGTGGTCTTATGGAAATGACACGTTATGGAGTTGCTATGGGTGGACGTCAAGAAACATTCATGGGCTTGACTGGTATTGGTGATTTAATTGTTACTTGTACAAGTAAGCATTCACGTAATTTCCAAGCTGGTTATGAAATAGGAGAACACGATAGTGCGAAATATTTCTGGGATAACAATACAAAAACTGTAGAAGGTGTGCGTACTGCGAAAGCAGTTCATGAAACAGCTGTAAAAGCAGGAATTGATATGCCAATTGTAAATGAAATATATCGTGTGTTATTTGAAGATGAAAAACCAAGTGAATCCGCAAAGAATTTGATGTTGCGTGATTTGAAAACGGAAATCAATTTATAAAATGCATATATAAAACTGAAATGTAAGGAGGATTATTTTCTAAGTATTCCTCCTTTTTATATTTATATAGGGATAAAGCATTCTAGAAACTGGAGTGCTTTTCTTGTATCCTGTACAAATAATGTTATAAGTTGTGAAATAAATTGTATTTGATTTATCTTAGATGGATTGTTATTTTATACTAGAAGGAACATTAGAAATGGGAGTGATGTAATGAACAACGCAATGTTACTAGTTTTAATATCCATTGTTATGATGGCGATTGCTATACCATTCATTATTAGGAGCTTGTTATGGAATCGAGTTTTGAAACAATTGCATAAAGGACAATATGAGGATGTATTAAAGAGTCTTCATAGTAACGCATTCAAACTATTTTTTAGTGAGTATGATCGACAATACAATTGTTTACGAGTATATCTAGCAAAATCAGAGAATAAAAAGATTGAAGAACAAACAAAGGTACTATTAGCGATGAAATTAAGTGAGCAACAGGCATATCAAGTTGCCAGTCAAACGTATTTTTATTTTTTAGAAAAAGGTAATAAAGAGATATGTTCTCAAATGCTAGAGTTCATAAAGAATAAGGCGGATGAGGAAACGATTCGTTATAATAGTATGCTTTATCGTGTCATGATTGAAAAGAAGTATGAGGATATAGAACCATTAGAACGTATGCTTGTAGATATGGAGCAAGCTAAAGTAAAAAAAGATTATCAAGCAGATCATCAAGTACAAATGGGATTATTACAGTATCTACTAGCTTTGCAATATTCTTATAAGAAAGATCGTAAGATGATGGAAGCATATGTACATAAGGCAAAGGGGAATTTAAAGGGAACACCTTATTACAAAAAAGTAAAACAACTTTATAGTTGAAACAAGGGAGGAATTACATGAATACAGTATCAAATCTTGATAAGCGTTGCTACGACATATTAAAGAGAATCATGTATGCTGGTGGCTATTTAAAGATACAAGAGCTGGCAGATGAAATGCAAAGTTCAAAGCGAAGTGTATATTATGATATCAATAAAATCAACGACTGGCTTCAAGAGCGAGGCATAGAAGAATTAATACAAGAAAGAGGAAAAGGAATCATTGTAAATCACACTCAGATTAAAGCTATTCAAGATGCTTTATCTGAAACGAGCGGTGATACAAATCATTTGTTTACACGTGATGAACGAGTAAAGATACAAATTTGTTCCATTATCATACGATCCAATCCATTATATATAGAAGATTTTATGGAGTCCTGTCAGGTAAGCCGTAATACGATTATCAATGATTTAAAGAGTGTTGCACAGTTTCTAGAAATCTACAATCTAACATTGTCCTATGATATCAAACGAGGATATCGAATCGTTGGAGATATTATTAGGAAACGAGCGTTGTTCTTTATGTTGTTTCCATCTTTATGGGAGTACTATGAAAGAAAACTTATTCCAGCGGTAGATGAAGAGAGCGTGCAACATAATTTACATCTTTTAAAACAAATCGAAAAAGAATTACAAGCAGAATATGTAAGTGGTATTTTGCCTTCCTTGGCACTCTTCTTATCTTCTGTAGATAAAAGAAATGATCGTTTGACGTTTAAT